>CAYZGY010000015.1:0-12578 GCA_964478085.1 uncultured Planctomycetia bacterium | reverse complement strand
CCCCCCCGGGGCCTTCCGTAACGGCCCCTCAAAAATCAACCGCCTACACACGCCGACTCGTCGCACTCGAGGTCCGACGGGGTGGCGTCGAAGCCGCACGAGACGCCCGGCGCGGCCGGGGCTGCGCCGCCTCGGAAGAGGTAGCTGAAGAGCGAGATCGCGTCGGTCATGTCGACCGTGCCGCTGTCGTCCGTGTCTCCCGCGTTGGCGCAAGGCAGCGGGCGCGACTCGGCGCCCAGGAAGAGGAACGCCAAGATGAAGCTCGGATCGGAGATGTTAATGTCGCCGTCGTTGTTCGCGTCACCGCGGATGAAGGGCAGGCCGTCGAGGGTCGACTCGTTCATCGAGAGCTGGTAGATGCGGTTGGTGTCGGCCGCGACGACGAACGTGTTGACATCCTGCTCGAGCGATCCGGGGTTCTCGGTCATCGTCAAGTTCGCGACGGGCTCGCGCACGTTGATCGTGCGACCGATGTGAACCGTGGATCTCACGTCGCCCGCTTGGCCGAGCTGGTCACGCGAGTAGATCACGCGCACGAGACTATCGGCGACTCCCGTTTCAGCGGGGCCGGCGGTGAGGTCGAACATGATGAAGTCGCTGTCGATTCCGTCCGTGATCACCTCGATGCCGCCACCGAGAACACTGTCGGCGACGGGCCCCTCGACGAGCGAGCCGGCGACGAAAAGGCCTTCGATGGTGCACGCGTGGACGTTACCGTTCGCCTTGTCGGCGAGCCAGAAGTTGCCGTCGCGAGGATCGAGCGAGAGGTCGCCGTAGGCACCCTGACGACGCCTACCGATCGGCTTCTGGATGGGGCGGCGGGCGCCCGGCTGCGTGCCGTCGAGTTGCGTGGCCTGGAGAAAGTTCTCGTTGCCTTCGCGGCCGAGCCAGAAGAGAAGGCCGCTCTCAGGGTGGTACTCGATTCCGGTCGTCTCACCGAAGATTCCGACGGGGCCGGTGATCGTTCCGTCGGCCTCGAGCGTGCCGAGCTTGTAGCGCGTCGCGATGCCCGTGAAGCGATCGGCGACGATGAGGTGCTCGTCCGTCGAGGTGATTCCTGTGGACGTCTGTGGACGCAGTCCGCCGTTCGAATCGTTGGCCTGGGTCGCGAACGTCTCGACGAGCCGACCGGGCCCGACGGTGACAACCGTGCTCTTCGGCTGTGACTCGCTACCGTCGCCCGACTGGGTGCGGACCGTGTACAGGAAGACGCCCCTCGGCGGAACGCCGAAGTCGACGTCGGTGAAGCTGCCGGTGTCGTCGTCGAAGGTCGAGGTGAAGACGAACTCGTCGGCGCTGTCGCGGTCGCTGAGGTTGCGACGGACGATCTGCAGCGTCTCGTAGGACGTCTTGTCCCAGGAGAGCATCGCAGCGGCAGAGCCGTCCGAGCTGCCCTCGAGGTTCGCGACATTGAGGACCGCAGGAGGGTCAGCCGAGACGTCGTGGATCGTCGCAGGGCCACCGGCCGCATCGTGGATTACGAGGATCTCGGAGTTCTGATCTTCACCGCAGGTGTTCGAGCGGAACGCGACTCCGGTCGGGAACGCCGTTTCGCTGCGATCTGACGCGACGAGCTCATTGATGATGTCGTAGCCGGCACCCGTGTCCGCTCCGATGGCGACGCCGGCCGCGGCCGGGTCGGTCGGAGCGTGGACGCGGACGACCTCGACAGGACGACCGTCCGTGATCGTCCCGACGGGGATGTCGAAGAACTCGCCGTCGCCCGAATTGACGTACGTGATCGTGTTGCCGTACGCACCGGCGCCCGAGGCGTCGCTGCGCGGATTGGCGAAGAAGATCGGCGCGCCTTTCGCATCGGTCGAGAGCGTTCCGTCGAGGTTGATCTCGAAGTAGAGGTCGTTGGCGACGTCGACCGCCCAGAACTTGTCGCGACCGGCGTGGTAGGTGATGTCGCCGACGACACCTGCGCGGCCCGCATCGCCGAAGAGCGCCTCGACGAGTCCGTCGATGTCGATCGGGCCCACTTCGACAGCACCGTCGAACGATGACGCGATCGCTCGTGCGCCGCGCTGGACGTCCGTGCTGATCAGGTCGCCGTCGATCGCCCAGTAGAGCTTGTCCTCCACGGAGTGGTAGGTCAGGCCCGTCGTCGACGCCGAGCCGCGGGGCGAAATCATCACGCCCTCGGTGCGGAAGTCGTCGGCGTGGTAGCGCGACGTGAAGCCCGTGAACACGTCAGCGACGAAGATCAGGTTCGTGCTGCCGTCGCCATCGGGATCCGGCACGAAGACCACCGATCCGGCGAACTCACCGGTGTAGTCACCTTCGTCCGAAAGCGAACGATGGACCGACCCGCCGAGGCCGTTGTCGAGTCCGCAGGGACGAGTGACTTGCGCCGAAACAGTCGCGTTCCCGACAAGGAACGCTACGAAAAGGACGACGTACCCCGAGAGGGGTTGCTTCTTCTTACGGGAGAGCTGCATCGATTTCTCCAAGATGGCGTACGGGGCGCCAGAATCGACCAGAGCCCCTTCACCGGCCTCGCCAGAGAGTCTGTCGTGACAGGCAAGAAGGGGCGACACACGAGCGCAATCGAAAGCTTCGTATCCACAGCAGATTGCCAGAACGGCCTACACCTTCAGCAGATCTGCAAAGTCGGGATGGACTCGGCTCTCGCTCAAAAAGACCCCGCTCGTCGCTGGAAACAGAAGTCGAGTATACGTTTCGAGCCTGGGCAAGTCGAGGCTCGATCGCGGCGGGATTTGGCCGAGATCGGGCCAGGTTCGGGGCCCGTCAGGGGGTTTCGGGAATCGTCAGGGGCTCAGCTGCCGAAGTTGATGAACTTCCGCAGCTCTTTTCCGACCGTGGCGCGTGCGCGCTGGAGTGCGTCGGCGACCGCCTGCTGGGAGATACCGAGCTGGGTGGCGATCTCCTGCTGGGAGAGCACCTCTCGGTAGTAGAGCGTGACGACCTCCTGCTGCCGGGCGGTCAGGATGTCGAGGTTGTCGAGGAGAGCGTGTGTCATCATGCGCCCCTGGTAGATCCGCAGGAGATCTTCGTAGTCCACGCGGCCCTGCTCCATCGATGGGAGATGGGGCTCTACGTAGCTACAAAGCTCGAAACACGTCCGCCGGAGCGGACAGTCCTTGCAGATCATGACTGGATACTCGTGGGCGCAAGATTCCTCTCGTCGTTACTGGCAACTATCGAGAGATATCGGCGAGGTTCGTCGGAACCTGCAGGATTCCACGCCCTCCGGGGCGCGAACCCCCGAAGGGAGCCTACCACGCGTACCTCGCAGGTGTCAAAATCGCTGGCTTCGGAGGCTCCCGAGCACTAATCTCGTCTCGGGTACGAACGTTGTACGAGGTCTCCTTTCAAGAAGGGTCGAAGATGGGAATCCATCGCGGAAATCGCTGCACTCACGCGTTTTGCGTCCTGGCGTTGGCGGGCGCGGTGACGTTCGGGTCGACGCCCACACGCGCGCAAGACGGCGATGTGGTCATCGAGGTGTTCACCTCATCGATATTTCCGGAATCCGTCGAAGTGAGCGTCGGGAGCGCGGTTACGTTTGTGCGGCGACTGGGCGAGCACCAGATCGCCAGCGGGGAGAACGCGGAGGATCCCGACGCCGGGGCGATCTTCGACTTTCGGCTCGACGCGAGTACCACCGAATTCAGCTTCCAGGTCGATCGAGAATACCCCGGCGGGATCACGTTCTTCGACCGCCTGAACCCGACGATCCAGGGCACCATCACGGTCACCAGTGGCGAGATCGAGCACCGTGTCGGGGTGGTCGACAACGTCTTCGAGCCCGAGAATATCTGGATCTTCGAGGGCGACACCGTGAGTTGGCAGCACGAGCCCCTGGAAGGCTTTCACACGGTCACGAGCGGTTTTGGACGCGACGATCCTCTCGACGGCGAGCTCTTCGACGAGGCGTCGTCCGAGGACTTCCCGGTCTTCGAGTTCGTGTTCACGGAGCCGGGCGTCTGCGACTACTACTGCCGCCCGCACGAGGATCTCGGCATGATCGGCAAGGTCTTCGTACAGAAGAAGTTCGTACGCGGAGACGCGACGAACGACGTCACCGTCGACATCTCGGACCCCGTCTCCGTCCTCAACTTCCTCTTCCTGGGCGGGCAGAAGCAGAACTGCGACGACGCGCTCGACTCGAACGACGACGGCGTGATCGACATCGGCGATCCGGTCTTCACGCTCAATTTCCTCTTCCTGGGCTCGGACGACCTGCCGCCGCCCTTTCCGCAGCTCGGGCAGGATCGTACGGACGATCGCCTGCGGTGTATGCCGGCGGAGAGCTGAGAGGCGAATCTGACGCCCCTTTTTGCTTCCGATGGGCGGGGGCGCCAACTATCATCGGCCGACACCGACGGGGCGCCAGGGTCGCGCCGAGCCAGCCGTCGTGCGGGCGTCGATAGACGAGGAGAGAATTCCGATGTCAGGTCGTTCGACGAATCTTGCTGCTCTTGCGGTCTGTGTTCTCGTTTTGTCGGGTGCTTTCCTCACGGGAACGAGCGCCTTCGCGCAGCTCATCGACGACGTCGAGGGCTACCACTTCATCATCCCGAACCAGGAAGCGGCACCCGGGCAAGCCGTGACAGTCTCGTTCGAGGGTCTCCACGAGGAGGGCGTGCAGGGCTTCCAGCTCGTCGTCGACTACACCGAGACCGCCTTCGAGATCAGCGAGATCCACACGCGCGATACGCTCATCGACGCGATCGAGACCGACTTCATCGACGTTAGTGACCACGCCGCCGATGGCTTCTTCACGGTCGGTGTGCTCGTCGACACGAAGCCGCCCTTCGACGGACAGGTGATCCCGAACATCGGACGGCCTCTGCCGCTCGTCTACGTCGAGGGGAGCGTCAAGCGCTCGGCGCGGGAGAACGTCGAGTTCCAGCTCGCCGACGGTCTCGGCACGCCGCCGCTCAGCAACGTCTACGTCGTCGACAACGACTCGGTGCCGGTCACCGAGCTCTCGCAGGGTTTCATCTGGGTCGACGGCGTCGAGCGTCCCGTTCCGGCGTTCTTGCGAGGCGACTCGAACCACGATCAGGTCATCGACATGACCGACGCCATCGCGATTCTTTCGTACAAGAACCTCGGCGGGCCCCAGCCCGAGTGCATGGACGCGGCCGACATCAACGATGATAGCGCGGTCAACATGACCGACTCGGTCTTCCTGCTTTCGTTCCTCTTCAACGGGACGCGAGCGCCGCCGGCCCCGATGCCGACGGTCGGACACGACCCGACGCCGGACCGGCTCGGTTGCGAGAACCCGGTCGATTACGTCTTGGCGGTGCCGTAGTCGCTGGGCGCGAATCGGCGTCGCGCGTGTGGTATCATCGCCTCTCGGTTTGAATGTAGCCTCTGCGTGATCGACCCCTGTTTGACCCAATCCAGGTGTCGTGCGCCCCGCGTTGATCCCACTCCTGTTCGTAGGAAGCTTAGCGATGATCCAGCCGGCTTCATCCGTCGTCTCGTTCTCGTCGTCTCGCGTGTTTTCGGCGTTCGCGCTTGTCACGGCCGCGATTCTGACCGTGTCAGCCTCGTCGACCGCACGCGCCCAGGATCTTTCACTCGTCGTCGATCCCAGCGAAACGACGCTCGACGAGTGCGACGGCCCCGCGTCGATTCAGCTCGACATCTCGCTCGAGAACGTCGACACGGACGCGAGCCTCAGCGGCTATCAGATCTTCCTGCGCTACGACGCGGAGTCGGTGATTCCGACCTCGTTCGAGTCCGCGCCGTACTTCATCAGCGTGTTCGGCACGGACGGTGACTCGCTCACGAGTGGCTTCACCGCTTGCCCGACTTGGTCGGACGGTGCCGCTGACGACGTCGTCGCGCTCGCCGCGACGATCTACCCACTCGACGATACGGGCGCGATCGGCGTCGTTCCCGAGGAGACGACCGTCTCACTCGGCACGCTGACCTTCGAGCCGGCCGAAGGCGCCGCTCGACCGATCGACGCGGCATTCTCGTACAACGTCGAATCGTGCCGCGAGCTCTTCGACGACGTGACGATGGTGTTCGACAAGGACGGGAGCGCGCTCGCGTTCTCGACGTCCGACATCGCGTCCGTCTCGATCGTCTCGTCCAGCGGTGTCGAGAATCTGAGCTGCGCGTTCGACGGTGACGACGCGGTCGACCTCTCGTGGGAGCTTCCGGCAGGCGCCGACTTCGAACGCATCCGCATCCTTCGCGAAGGCGAAGCGATCAAGGACGTCCCGGGCAGCTCGACCGAGTACCGCGACGCTACGGTCGGGGCACTCGAACAGACCGACGTGAACTACACGGTCCTTCCGATCCTCGCAGACGACGTCGAAGGTTGTGCCGCGAGCTGCACGGCTCTCGGTGAGGTTCCGGACGTTCCCTTCCTTCGCGGCGACGTCGACGCCGACGCGCGCCGCACGATCTCGGACTCGGTCCTCGTCCTCCAGTACCTCTTCCGCGACGAGGGCGATCCGATCATCGAGATCACCTGCGAGGACGCCGCCGACTTCGACGACGACGGACGCATCGTCCTCACCGACCCGATCTACGGCCTCGACTTCCTCTTCCGCCGCGGCCGGGTCATCCCCGAGCCGCTCCTCGAGCCAGGGATCGACCCGACGGACGATGAGCTGAGCTGTCGGGCCTGGGGAGGCTAAGCCTCAGCCGAACGTCGTCTCGGTTCACTCACACCCGAGCGCGTCCTCCGTCGGATCGAACCATGCGTAGTCCGGACCCGGCTCCGGCAGCGGACCGGCACCGCCGAAGAGGTAGAGCAGGATCGCCACGCCGTCGGTAAGCTGGTCCGGTCACCGCGTGTCGCGGAGATGCCGTACCGGTGAATTGCTGCGACAGGGTCCGGGTCGACGTAGGAGGTCGAGTCGCCAGGGATCTCGGCGATGATCTCTTCGCCTCTCTCGATGCGAATCGTGCTGTATCGCGCGCCGTTCTCCCAGCGCAGGTGAACCGCGGATGGGTCGTCCCCTGCTTCGGTCGGCCAAAGCCCGGATGGCCCGAGCTCGCGACGTCCACGACGATGGCCGTGTCGTTCGGAGTGTCTTCGGGGATGTCGACATGAAGCGTTACGAGGTGCTGATCCGCTCCGGCGGGATGAAACCGAAGGGAGGGATCAGGTCGAATTGGATACCGACTCCGGTCTCGCCCGGGACGAAGAAGTCCTGGTAGGCGAAGTCGTCCCCGACGACCTTCTACGTCGTCGCGCCCGGGGAAGCTCTGTGGAGGTGGGCGAGGGCCGTGTCGATCCGGAAGCTCGCCTGTAAGGCCTGCGACGACACTGGGTGAGTCCCGTACACGCGGACCTTCACGTTGCGGTCGCCCGGTGCCGTCGGTGAAATGCACGGCTCCGCCTGGGAGCTCCACGAACTTCCGACCGTTTCGGGGGATGGAGATCGAATCGTAGGGATCGTCGACTCGGACAAATTCGGCAGCTTCGCGGAGCGATCCAGCGAGCGTGGCGCGCGGGTGACACCAGCGACCCTTCCCGGACTGCGGGTGGTTCTGGTTCTACCTCTCGGTTACCACTTTCGACGATCCGGGGGGGCCTCATCTGGCGAGAAAAGTCTCTCCAGGCAGGAGGTGCCACGCGCTCGTGCTTCGAGGGGGCGGGGAATCGGGTCCACAACGCAGGGAATCCGCTCCCTCGTCTCAGGGAAGCCCAGCCAATCGCCAGGGAATCGACTCCCCGGATTCACGGAAATCAGTCGACGAGGGTCGTAATATGGGTCGCTTCGGTGGGATTTCCCCCATGCAGCTGTGGGATTCACCGTGTTTTCGAGGCCCTGCAGGGAACTGAGACGGTCGATTCTCGCGCTTATCGGTCCCGCGGAGGCCGTACCTTTTTGACACGTTCGCGGAAGTTCCGTAGTCGTAAGTCTTTGCCATGACCATACACAGTGGTTACGGCAGGGCGGACACACAAGGGCTGGGGCGCCCATCTTTTTTGAGGCCCAGCGCTTGAATTCTGCCTCTGGATCCGTAGGGTGGAGCGGACTCCCAGGGATTCCCTGGTCTTCCCTTCCGGTTCCTGCCGATTCGTCTCGTATCGGTGGGGCCTCCGGGAGGCCGGCCGGGCGGACGGGCCTGGGGGCGAAATGGAGAGCCCTCTGGTGGAGGGCGAGCAGGACATGAGAACACCGGACACCAGGCGTGAGATCGACCCGCGAGATCACCTCGAGAGAGGCCTTGCGGAGAGGGGAGTTTCGATCGCGCCTGCGTGCTCCGGGATCGTCTTTGACGGCGACGTTCGAAGCGTCGTGCCCGCCGGTCGGATCTCCGAGACGAGAGGAGTGTCATTCGGCTCTGAGGAACCACGTCAGTACCCGCTGGCGCGGAGAGTCGGTCGACGCTTGTGCCCGAAGGCGCCTGAAGAACGTCTGACGGCACAGGGAAATCTGGGAAGCCCGCTACGACTGGTGGCGCAGCGGCCCAGTCCCTTAGAGAAGAAGAATCGAAGAGAAGTTCGTTCGGCAGAACGCGCTTCGGTTTCGCGTCGAGTCGCGGGGCGCTCGCCCTACTCCCGATTCGGACGAGCCGAAGTGTCGCTGCCATTCTTGGAGGTTTCCACTGCACGTACGTGCAGTGCTGAAAAATCACCGCCCACTGGCGTAGGGAATTCATAAGGCGTCCCTCGGAGCGGCGGAACCACACATGTTGTGGGCTCGCCTCTCGGGACACGCGAGATGCTGTTTCAGGGAAAGTATGAACATACCCTGGATTCTAAAAATCGTGTCGTCCTCCCGGCCGCCTTTCGAAAAGGAATACCGGAAGACGAGGCCCGTCAGGTCGTCGTGACCATCGGGCGTCGTGAGCAGTGGCTGAATCTTTATACCAAGAAGGCGTGGGAGACGAAAGTCGCGAGCCTCTTGGAGAAGTACGACGAGGACGACGAGGAGGCGGAAAACTACCTCCGCGACGTTCTCTCTTCGGCCTACGACATCGATCTCGACTCGCAGTATCGATTCGTGATCCCGAAGGACCGGCGCGACCAAGTCCGCATCGACAAGGACGTCGTGTTCGTCGGAGTTGCGAAGCGAATCGAGATCTGGTCGACGGATCGCTACGAGAAGCACCAGGCCGAACGAAGCGGGAAGCAAGAGCCTCCCCCACTGCAGAAGTCGCAGTGAAGAAGTCGCAGTGAAGTTTCACGAGACGAGCCGACGCACGGCGGCGCGTTCTCGAATCGAAGGAAGAGAACCCAGGGGAGAGCGAAGCGTGGTCGCTCCGAACGACGCCTTCAAGAACGAGTCCGAAGTCGGAACCGTCCGGCGTGTCCGCCAGTGCCTCGAGAGCATCGAGGTCTTGCGCGGCAATCCCCGCGTTCGCGGCACGCGCGAACCGCTCTCCTTCGAAAGATCGCGCGCTACGCTCCGCGATATCGACGCGCTGCGCGAACGACTCGCGCGCCTTCGCCGGCTCCTTCCGGAGCTCGCGGATGGCCGTCTGGCGACGGCTGTCGATGAAGCCGCGGAGCGTCTCGCGTTGGAGGTGTCGTGATCCGTACGTCGTCGTGGAACAAGTCAGGAGCCCGAGACCATGAGCAGCTCGTCGCCAGAGCCGCAACATCGTCCGGTGATGCTCGACGAGGTGCTCGAGTGCCTCGATCCACGACCCGGCGCGACGATCCTCGATGGAACACTGGGTCTCGGCGGGCACGCCGCAGCGATTCTCGAGCGATTGGGGCCGGTTGGTCTCTTGCTCGGAATCGATCGCGACACGAACGCGATCGAGCTGGCAAGCGAGCGTCTCTCGGCGATCTCGGACCGCTTCGAGACCTTTCACGGAACATTCAGTCAGATTGTAGATTTCTTCCGACAGCTGGAACGATCACCCGAAGGGGCATTGGATGGGTTGCTCCTGGACCTCGGCGTATCGTCGATGCAGTTGGATCAGGCCGATCGTGGATTCAGCTTCCTACACGACGGACCACTCGACATGCGGATGGACCCGAGCTCGGGCGAGTCGGCTGCCGAGTACTTGAACCGCGTCTCCGTCGACGAGCTCACGGACGTGCTCCGGAGTTACGGCGAGGAACGCGCGGCTCGACGCATCGCCAAGGCGATCGACCGTCAGCGGAGCAAGGAGCGCTTTGAGATGACGAGTCAACTCGTACGAGTCATCGAGAGCGTCCTGCCGCGTAGGGGGCAGCGAATCCACCCGGCGACGCGGACCTTTCAGGCGATCCGCATCGCTTTGAACCGGGAGCTGGAGCACCTCCGCCGCGCCCTCCGAGACTTGGATCGATATCTGAGTCCGGGGGGGCGGGTGGTGGTTCTGAGCTACCACTCCCTCGAAGACAGGATCGTTAAGCAAAGTTTCGCGGAACGAATCGCGGAGGGCTTGTTTCGCCCGCACTCATCGGGCCTCTTGCGTCCCAGCGAAGAGGAGGTGCGAGACAATCCACGAGCACGCAGCGCGCGGATGCGTGTGGTCGTTCGCGAGGGAATCAGTTGAGGCTTCGAGTGGTTTCGTAGGCAGAGACCTGCCGAACCGCCCGTGTCTCGACGGGAGTGATAGCCATGCCATTGTCGACCGCAACCGCCATCTTCGCTCTGTGGCTGTTGGTGATCGGGCTGACGACGGTTCATATGGAGGTGCGCAACGTCCGAGCGGGCGTCAGCATCCGCCAGCTTCTCAAAGACGAAGAGGCCGCCGTCGAGCGGCTTCGTCGACTACAGCTCGAGTACCACGATCTCGTCCGTCCCGACAAGCTCGAGAAGGACCTGTCGGAAGAGTTTTGTGGTGAAGAGGGATTCCCCGATGATGGGCGACCGGTCTTTCGTCCTCTTTCGGAGGAAGAGCTCGCGGCCCAGGCTTCCGCAGGCGCGCCGTAGGAGGGATCGATGGCTGACACCTCTTCGACCACTTCTTCGGCACTCGTAGAAATCGCGCCACGCCGCTCGCAGATCGTCCTTCTCGTGACGATCCTCATGGGGTTGACCGCGATCTTCGGCGCTCTCGGCGCGCGCCTCGTCTTTCTGCAAGTCATCGCGCACGAGGAGCACCTCGACAAGTCTCGCAGGACGGTTGGTCGAACTGACGCGATTCCCGCTTACGCGGGTGACCTGCGCACGCGAGACGGGCTGATCGTCGCGCGCTCGATGACCGCCTACGACGTCGGATTCGATCCACGATCGCTCAACGAGGCGCAGATCGTCTCCTTCGTCGCGACGCTTGCCGAAGAGATCGACCTGACTCCCGCGGAGCGCCAACGGGTCATGGCTTCCGCGGTGGCGAAGAAGCGTGCAAAGAAGAGCTACGTTCCAGTCGCGCGCGGCGTCAAGCCCGAGGTGCGCGATGCCATTCGTGAAGAGGTCGAGGCAGAGTTCGGGCCGAAGCTTCTGCGCAAGGCGCTGGTGACGGATCGAGTCGCGCGACGCATCTACCCGCGCGGAGAGACGCTCTGCCAGGTCGTCGGGGTCGCGGGCCGTGACGGTCAGGGACAGGAGGGCGTCGAGCGTACGCACGCGTCGACGATGGCGCCACGCGCCGGAACTCGTCGTGTGATTACCGATGCGCGGGAGAGCCTTCGCTTCTTTCGTCCCGAAAGCGTCGAGGTCGCTCCGGTCAACGGGCTCGACGTGCACCTCACCATCGACAGTCGTGCGCAGAAGATCCTCGAAGAGGAGCTCGCCCTCGGCATCGAGAAGCACGGCGCCGAAGCCGGGCACGCCGTGATGATGGACTGTCGCAACGGCGACATCCTCGCGATGACCTCGTGGCCGCGTTTCGATCCGAACGAGTACAGCCGTTACCCAAAGGAGGAGCTCGAGCGTCGGCGAACGAACCGCACGATCGAGTCGCTCTACGAGCCGGGCTCGGTCATCAAGCCGTTCATCGCCGCGATCGCTCTCGAGCTCGGGTTTTGCAACCGCGAAGAGGAGATCTGGGGCGGTGGTCGCTTCCATCGCATTGGTCGACGTCGCATCGAGGACGTCAGCGATCACGGCCCGGTCAAGTTCGACGAGGTCGTCGTCTACTCGTCGAACATCGGCATGAGCATCCTCGGCATGCGGATGGGCAAGGACGGCATGATCGATGCTCTCAATCGCTTCGGTCTTTGCCGGCGAACCGGGATCGATCTTCCGTTCGAGGCAAAGGGGAAGCACACCTCTCGCGAGAAGTGGAACGACATCTACTCCACGGTCTCGGTCTCTTTCGGCTACGAGGTGATGATCAGCCCGATCCAGATTTGCACGGCGCTCTCCGCGCTCGTCAACGGTGGGTACCTCTTCCGTCCGCGTATCGTGCAGCGCTACGAGAGCGACGGTAAGACGCACTACGTGCAGCACAAGATCGTCGGGCGTCCGATTCTCGATTCGACCTCGAAGGTCATGCGAGAGATTCTCCATCGCGTCGTTCGCGAAGGAACGGGTCAGTACCTTCGCATGAAGGGATTCCAGTTCGGTGGCAAGACGGGAACGGCGGACATGGATCCGCTCTACACGAAGAAGGACTACCTCTCGTCGTTCGAGGCCTTCGCGCCCGTCGACAATCCGGAGCTCGTGATTCTCTGTCAGATAGAAAAGACGAGAAACGGCAAGTACTACGGTGGCACGGTCGCAGGACCGGTCGTGGCTCGAACC
>CAYZGY010000014.1:7800-26240 GCA_964478085.1 uncultured Planctomycetia bacterium | reverse complement strand
TGATCGGGGGGGGAGCCGGCGAAGAACGGGACCGAGCGCACGGCTCGCACAGAAAGAGAAGAGATGAAGGAAGCCGAATCCGCTGCCGAGGCAGCCGGCGACGAGGCGCTACGCCGATACGTCGCAATGCTGCTGAAGTGGCGTCGGTTCGTCGGCCGATTCATCCTGGGATCGCTCGTCCTCACGTTGCTCCTCTGTCTCGTGTTGCCGGGGATCTACACCGCCACCGCGACACTGGTCGTGCCACGCGAGAGGAGCTACGGCGGAGTTCAACTCCTCGCTGCCGGGAACCTGAGCCAATCGATACCGGGTCTACCGGGAGTCGGTAGCTTCACCGACCGAGATCTTTTCGTCAGCATTCTCAAAAGCCGGCGCATTCGTCTCAATGTCCTCGGGGCTGTACGAGAGAAGCACGCCGACGCCGACTACTTCGAATCCTTGGACCGGTTCGGCGAAGAAGCGGACGCGCTCGACTGGCTGAAGAAGGCGACGAGCGTCGCGGTCGACAAGGAAGGTGTCGTTTCCGTATCGGTCGAGGCCAACGATCGCAAGCTCGCCGCGATTCTCGCCAACGCGTACACCGACCAGCTCCAGATCGTCCTGGACGAGTTCTCCGGGGGTGACGCCTCGGCACACGTGCGGTTTCTCGCGGAGCGCCTCACCGAGACTCGACGGGAGCTCGACACGGCCGAGGATCATCTTCGAGACTTCAAAGAACAACACAAGTTGGTCGCGTTCGACGAGCAAGCTCGAGGAAGCGCGAGCGCGGCGCAGCTCCTACGCAACGAGATTGGAGACTTGACCTCGCGTCTGGAGGTCTATCGCGAGGAGTTTCCGTCGTCGAATCCCGAGTTGCGCGCGATGGAGCGACTCCTCGTGGAGCGCAAGAGGCAACTGGCGGAGCTGCAGTTCGGCGGTGGGCTCGAATTGCCAGAGCCACGTCGGACGATCTCGGGTAACGTGCCGGATCGAATCGAGGAGCTGCACGTCGCGGCTTCGGAACTCCCGGAGCTCGGACTCGAGCATCAGCGTTTGTCGCGCGAGGTGCTCTTGAAGGGAAAGGTCTACGCGTTGCTCGTCCAGGAGCTCGAACAGGCCCGCATCTCCGAGAAACGCGGCGCACCGGAGATTCGTCGCCTGGACCCCGCCGTCGAGCCACGGCACAAGTCGAGGCCTCGGACCCTCGTCAACCTCTTGATCATGGGCATGCTCTCGACGAGCGTCGCCGTCGGCGTCGTCATCTTCCTCGAGTACTTACGCGCGCTCGTAATGCGCTTGCCGCGAGGACTGGGCGCGCCGCTGGGTTCGAGCGCAGAGCCGACGAGCGACGACTCCGCGGCGAAAGAAGAATCCGCGAGCTCTTCAGCAGCGAGGATCTCGCGAATCGACTCGCTGGCGGGAACACTCGGACGCGATCCTTGCTGATCTCGAGTTACTCGAGAACGAACGCGACACGATCGCGGAGCTGCGACTCGATGAGCTCCCGCACGTCTTCCGAGAGCTGCTCCCACGGTGTCCACTTGGCGAGCTCCTCGCGGGCACGCTCGCGAATCTTGTCGGAGCTGCTCGCGAGAGCCTCCTCGGCAGAACGGACACCCAAATCGGCGAGCAACGCCAGCACGGCGAGGGCGCTCGTTTGGACGAATTCGTCCTCCGAACTCGCGAGCTCCTTCGCGATCTGTGACGTTAGGCGAGCGCGTTCGGGTCTCTCGGCGCAGTGGAGTGCGAACTCCCGCTGTCCCGTCCAACTGTAGTACCCCGTTTCGATCCATACGCGGGTCGACCGCTCGAGCGGTTCACCACGGAACAGAAACCAGTCTGCCGCCACCTGTCGAACGAGCAGATCGGGATCGTCGAGCGAGCGTAGCGCGGCTCGGAGGCGCTTGGCGGGAATAGCCTTGTCGTCCACTCGATGGTTGAGCTGAAGGATCGCCATCGATGCTCGCGAAGCTATGATCGGATCCTCGTCTCGCTCCGCGTCGAGCAGGTGCGGCTCTGCCTCTTCGAGGAGCGGTCGCAACCGCTCACGAATCGCCTCGCGAGCTTTCGTCGACCAGTTGAACTCGATCCTCGGGTGCGAAGCGAGGAAGAGGAAGGTGCTGACCGTCGCACGGCGCACGGCCGGACGCCAATCGGCGAACTCGCGGAGCAGTCGACGATAGTCCGCCGGATTCGCTCTCACCGTCATCAAGTACCGGGCGACGAAAACTCGCTCGAGGACAAGCGCATGCGCGTCGCGAACGGATGGCAATCGGCGTCGAAGAACCTCCGCTACGCGAGCGAGCGAGAGCGGTTTGAACGACCAGAGGACCTCTTCCGGTTTCGTCTCGTCGACTCCGATGTAGTGAACCACATCGTCTCCGTCCGGATCAAAAACGGCTATGAACTCGATGTTCAGACAGTACTGAATAAACGTCATTGATTGGCGCAGCAGCTTTTCCACCGGCTGATACCGACAAACCAGCGCGACGAGCGATTCCAAGTCGTGGGTCGCATCCGCCGAAAGCTCGAGCTCTCCACCCTTGCACGACTCGGATTCGGCGACGAGACGAGAATCGACTCCGGAACTGCCAGACCGTGAACAGCTCGCGAGGATCAGGACAACAAGGCTCAGAGCAACGAGAATGCGCATGCCGCGCGTCTCCCTGAGGTCTGTCGCATTCTCCGACAGACCCACAGATTTCGTGTTATCGATCCTCCGACCACCACACGGGTAGGTTACACGAGGTCTGAGAAAAAACCTCGAAATCCGTGTTATCGATCGGGCGGTCGCCACACAGCAGCGGGATAGCTCGGACTTCAGATGTAGGGTCTGGTCTGTCCGAGCACGAAACAAGATCCCCCAGATGTGTAGTGTGGTTGGACCTTCACTACGCATCCACTCCCAGACGGCCGTCGGGACGCCGGCGGTCGTCTGATTTACTTCTCAGCTTCCATTCTTCCTTGAGCGAATAGAGCGTCGGAACGACGAAGACCGTGATGAGCGCGACCGTCATGCCGCCGAAGCTCGGGATGGCCATCGGCACCATCACGTCCGCGCCTCGACCCGTCGAGGTGAGCACGGGGATGAGCGCGAGAATCGTCGTTGCGACCGTCATCAAACAGGCGCGAATGCGTCGGTTGCCCGCCTCGACGACCGCTTCGCGAATCTCTTCGCGACTCTTCGGCTGACGTCGCGCGAAGGTCTGCTTGAGGTAAGTCCCGTTGATGACGCCGTCGTCCGTCGCGATACCGAAGAGCGCGAGAAACCCGACCCAGACCGCGACCGAGAGGTTGTACGGACGCACCTGAAAAAGATCGCGCAAACTCTCGCCGAAGACCACCGCATCGAGGAACCAGTCCTGCCCGTAGAGCCAGAGCATCTGAAATCCTCCGGCCCAGGCGACGAAGACTCCCGAGAAGACGATCAGCGTCGTCGCGAGCGAACGGAACTGGAAGTAGAGGATGAGCACGATGATGAGTAGTGCCGCCGGGATCATGATGCGAAGACGCTTCGTCGAACGCACCTGATTCTCGTAGTTGCCTGCAAAGCGATAGTCGACTCCCGCAGGCCGCTCGAACTGCCCGTTTTCCTCGGCCTCGCGCAAGAAGTCCCTCGTGTCCTCGACGACGTCGACCTCCGCTCTCCCCTCGGCCTTATCGAAGGTGATGTACGCGACGAGACGCGAGTCCTCGCCCTTGATGACCATCGGCCCGCGCCGATAACGGACCTCCGCGAGCTGACCCAGCGGAATGTGGGTGCCGTCGGGCGCCTCGACCAGAATTCGCTCGAGCGACTCGATCGAGTCACGCAACTCTCGCAGATACCTCACGCGCACGGGGTAACGCTCACGCCCCTCGACCGTCGTCGTCAGACGCTTCCCACCGATCGCGACCTCGATCACGTCCTGCACGCGACGCACCGAGATGCCGTGTCGCGCGATCGCAGGACGATCGATGTCGATCTCGAGATACGGCTTCCCGATGACACGATCCGCGTTGACCGTCTCGGGCTTCACCGCCGGCGCCATGCGCAGGAGCTTCTCGATCTGAAGTGACGCCTTCTCGAGAGACTCGAGATCCGGCCCGATCACCTTGACGCCCATCGGCGCTCGCATCCCCGTCTGCAGCATGACGAGTCGCGTCTCGATCGGTTGCAGCATCGGAGCCGACGTCGAACCGGGAATCTGCGCGACGCGCTCGATCTCGTCCCAGATGTCGTCTTCCGTGCGAATCTCATCGCGCCACTGCCGAAAGCGATTCCCATCCTCATCGACGAGGTACTCGGGCTTGATCGAAATCACGGTCTCGACCATCGAGATCGGCGCCGGGTCGAGCGGGCTCTCCGCACGACCGATCTTGCCGACGACCTGATCGACCTCGGGAATCGCGCGGATGCGAAAGTCCTGCTTTCGGAGGGCGTCCATCGACTCGCCGATCGACGCGTGCGGCATCGTCGTCGGCATGTAGAGAAACGAGCCCTCCGAGAGCTTCGGCATGAACTCTTTGCCCAGGCCGGGAAACCACGAGCCGACGCGCTCGCCGAGGAATCTCGGTGCACCGAGCCAGACGAGGAGCCCGAACGCACAGAGCGCTGCCGGAATCGAGAGAAACGCCGCCTTGTGCGCGAGGCACCAGCGCAGCACTGGCTCGTAAAACCAGCCAAAAGTCTGGATGACGACGTACACACCGCCGAGGAGAAGCGCGACGAAGATCACGTTGACGAAGAGACTCCGGTCGACACCTAACGGCATCCAGTGCGCCGAGAGGACCAGCAGGACGAGTACGGCGACGACGATCACCAAGATCTTGGACGCGCGCGTCTTACGTGGTCGACCTCGACCGAAGAAGAGATGCGCGAGCGCGGGCAGAATTACGATCGCCACTGCGACGGAGGCGAGAAGCGCGAAGGTCTTCGTATACGCCAGAGGCTTGAAGAGCTTTCCCTCGGCCGCCTCGAGCGTGAAGACGGGCAGAAAGCTCACGACGGTCGTCAACACGGCCGTGATGACCGCGCCGGAGACCTCCGAAGTCGCACGTCGAATCACGTCGAGGCTCCGCTCCGAGCCAGCCGACTGACGCATGTGCCGAACGACGTTCTCGCAGAGAACGACCCCCATGTCGACCATCGTCCCGATGGCGATCGCGATTCCCGAAAGCGCCACGACGTTCGCATCGACGCCCCAGATCTTCATCGCTCCGAAGGACAGAAGCACCGACACGGGTAGGAGCCCCGAGACCAGCACGGAGCTGCGAAAGTGCATCAGCATCAGGAGCACGACGAGAATCGTCACGAGGATCTCGTCGCTCAGCGCCGTGCGAAGCGTCCCGAGCGTCTCTTCGATGAGCTCTGTGCGATCGTAAAACGGCACGATCGTCACGCGGCTCTCTCGGCCGTCGGCGAGCGTCTTCTTCGGCAGTCCGCCGGCGATCTCGTCGATCCTCGCGCGAACGCGCTCGATGGTCTGTAGCGGATTCTCGCCGTAGCGAACGACGACGATGCCGCCGACGGCCTCCTGCCCCTCCTTGTCGAGAGCACCGCGACGAAGCGCCGGGCCTTCACTCACGCGAGCGACGTCACGAACGCGGATCGGTACGTTGTCACGCACACGAATCACGGTCTCTTCGATGTCCGCGAGACTCTTGATGAAGCCGAGTCCTCGAATCACGTACTCGACGCGATTGATCTCGATCGTCCGCGCGCCGACGTCGACGTTCGACGATCGTACGGCACCGAAGACTTGCTCGAGCCTCACCTCGTACGCGCGCATCGCGTCCGGATCGACGTCGATCTGATACTCGCGCACGAATCCGCCGATCGACGAGACTTCGCTGACACCCTTGACCGACATCAAGGCGAAGCGCACCTGCCAGTCCTGAATCGAGCGCAGCTCCTCGAGGTCCCAACCTCCGGCCGGTCGACCCTCGGCATCGCGTCCTTCGAGCGTGTACTGAAAGATCTGCCCCAGCGGGGTCGCGTCGGGTCCGAGGGTCGGCTGGACGCCCTCGGGTAGCGTGCCGAATGGAAGGCTTCCGAGCTTCTCGAGCACGCGCGTACGCGACCAGTAGAACTCGACGTCGTCCTCGAAGATCACGTAGACGCTCGAGAAGCCGAAATACGAATAGCTGCGCGTCGTCTTGACGCCAGAAACACCGAGAAGCGAAACGGTGAGCGGATAGGTGATCTGATCTTCGACGTCCTGCGGCGATCGACCCGGCCACGAAGTGAAGACGATCTGCTGGTTCTCGCCATAGTCGGGAATCGCGTCGACGGGAACCGGATCGCGAGGCAGCCCGCCGAGGTCCCAGTCAAACGGCGCGACGAGAAGCCCCCAGAAAACCGCTGCGGCGAGAAGCAGGATCGTGATCAGCTTGTTCTCGAGAAAGAAGCCGACGAATCGATCGAGCGCTCCCGATCGCGATTCTGGATCTGGCGATTCGGTCGTGTTCATTTTCCGAGCTCCCCTCGCACGACGCCGCACCGGAGCATGCGATCTCCGAAGTAGGGATTGAGCACGGCCTTGTCGGCCTGGATCCACGCAGCGCCCGCGTCGTTGAAGGCCATCGGGCAATACGCCTCGTAGAGCGCCGGGGCGTCACCGCGATCGAAGCGTCGTGCGACGTCGATCATCACGCGAGAGATCTCGCCGAAGTGCTTGCGGAGCTCCTCGACGTCCTTTGCGACACTCGCGGACCGAATCGCGGCGTCGAGGCTCTTCGTCGAGGTCCCCCACACCGCACGCGTCTTGTCGTCGAGCGTCTTCGCCGCCGGCTCCGAAAGACCGCCCCACGCCTTCGCGACGACCTCGTGCGCCGCCTTCGACTTGGCGAAGTCCGTCGCGACGAGCTGACGGCTGAGCTCGAGATACGCGCTGAAGAGCGCCTCGAGCGGAGCGGCGAAACCCTCGGGCACGGCGAGCTTCTCGATCTTCTCCGTCGGCTTCGACTTGTCCGGATTCATCATGCTCGGCTTCGCGACGATCTGTAGCGCGGAGTCGATCTTGAAGTTTCCACGCACGACGACCTCGTCTCCTTCTTCGAGCCCCTCGAGGACGACGTAGTAGTCGCCCGCGCGTGGACCGAGGACGACGTCGCGCCCTTCAAAGACGCCCTCGGCCTTCGAACTCTTCACGTAGACGACGGCGCGCGGGCCTGTGAGGAGCGCAGCCGACGTCGGAATGACCAGCGGAACGCCAGGAGAAGCGGGCCGCTTCGCGGGCTTCTTCTCCTCAGCGTCTCCGACGTGGCCGAGCATCACGTGCTTGTGCTTCTCGTTCACCCGAAAGAACTCCTCCGCCGGGACGAGATCCATACCGCAGACGTCGCACAGGCCAGGCTCGCTCTTGACGATCTCGGGGTGCATCGGCGAGATCCACTTGCCTGCGAGCGATGGATCCATCGCGGTGCCCGCGTTCTCAAAGCTCGAGTACGCCTCGGCACGCACGAACATCCCCGGCTTCAGCCGGCCGCCCTCGTTCTTGACGATGAGTCGGACCTTCGTCGTTCGCGTGCGATCGTCGACGACCCAATCGATGAACGTCACCGAGCCCTCGAACTCCTCCCCCGGATAGGCCTCGGTCTGAAACGAGACTTTCTGACCGTATCGAAGCCAGGGCAGATCCGACTCGTACGCGTCGAGTTTCACCCAGAGGTGATCGAGCGAGACGACCTTGTAGAGCGGCGCGCCCGTCTCGACGTAGTCGCCGACATTCGCGAGCTTCTCGATGACGACACCGGCGACGGTCGAGTTCATCAGCATGTGCTCTTCGAGCGTCTTGCGATCCTCGATCGCGGTGATCTGCTCGGCGCTGAGTCCGAGAAGCTGGAGGCGCTTGCGGACCGCCTCGAGCGAGAGACGCGAGCGCTCCGAAACGACCGCCGACTCCTCGACCGTCTTGAGTGCCTCGAGGAGCTGCTTCTGGGCTTCGTAAAGCTTCGGGCTGTAGATGTCGGCGAGGTGGTCGCCCTTCGAGACCGGCACACCGGCGTAGTCGACGTAGAGACGCTCGAGACGACCCGGCACCCACGCGGTGACCGTCTTCACCTTCGTCTCGTCGAAGTCGATCTTCCCCGACATGCGAATGCGCAGATCGACCGACTTGCGCTCGACCTTCACCGTCTCGATGCCAGCAAGAGCGATCGCCGTGCTCGTCATCTTCACGGAGCGCGGTCCTGCGTCGACGACTCCCCCACGCAGCGGAATCAGGTCCATCCCGCAGATCGAGCACTTGCCCTTGTACGGCAGGGTGATGTGCGGGTCCATCGAGCAGTACCACGTCGTCGCCTCCGGCTCGGAGGCGGCATCCCCTTCGACGCGACCTTGCCGCGTACCGATCCAGAAGGCGACGAGGCACGACGCGAGGAAGAGAATTCCGACAAGAGCGAGTTTTCGGTGTTGCATCATTCAGCCTCCAAGTAGAGAGGGCTTCCCGGAGAGCGACGAACCAAGCGATCGAGCTGTGCCTCGGCACGCAAGCGATCGCGGGCGGCCTTCTCACGGGCGAGTTGAAACTCGAGCAGGACGCGCTCGGCGTCGATGAGGTCGCTGAAGTCCGACCGGTCCGCTTGAAACGAGGTCTCGATCGACGCGAGAGCCTCCTCGGCCTTACGAACGAGCGTGCCGTCGTAGAGATCGAAGCGACGGTGCGCGTCGCGCAGCTCGAAGAGGGCGAGTTCGGCCTCGGCCTGGAGACTCTGACTCGTGCTGATTTGACGTGCGCGCACTGCGCGTGCCTTCGCGGCGGCCTCACGCTCGGCGGCACGGTACTTCGAGTACCAGATCGGCAGTTCGATCGACAGCGAGACCATCGCCGGATCTTCGCCGCTCCCGCGCACTCCGGCCATCCGTGCGTCGTCCGTCGCGATCGTGTGAATTCCGATGGAGAAGTCGGGAAAGTACTCCTTCTTCGCGAGGTCGCGTGCGATCTGAGCTCGCTCGATCTCGTGACGAAGCTCCCGCATCTTCGGATGGTTCGCCTCCACGCTCGCACGCACTCTCTCCGGGTCGTATAGCGAAAGCTCCGTCGGCGCCGGGAGACTCGACGGGAACTCCAGACCCGCCCTCGGAGCACGGTCGACGAGCGCGTTCAATCGGGCGCGGTGCGCCGCCGCGCTGTCGCGGAGAGAGCGCAATCGGTCCTCGAGCCTTCCGATCTCGACCTGAAGTCGGATCACGTCCGGGTGATTCTCGGCGCCTGCAGCATACTTCTCACGCGCGACACTCTCGAGTCGCGTCAAGAGCTCGAGGTTCTCCTCGGTGACGTGAATCGATCGCCCGAGGAAGTAGTAGTCGGCGTAGGCCGAGCGCAGCTCGAAGTCGACGTCGAGCCCCGCGGCGATGAAGCGCTGCCAGAGAGCGGACGCGCGCTTGTCCTCCATCGACCCACGCAATCGCAGCTTCCCGAACCACGGGAAGGCCTGCTGCAATCCGAAGCTACGCTCCTGCGGACCGGTCCGCGTCTCGACGGAGCGAAGGAACTCCGAATACGTAAAGCGAGGTTCAGGGAGCGAACGAGCCTGTGGAGCCCGCTCGAGCTGAGCCTCGAAGGCCTCGCGAATCTCGCGGAGCTTGCGATTGCGAGTGAACGCCGCGAAGCGGAGCTGCTCGAGCGAGGCGTCGGCGGGAAGCTCGGGAGCACGAGTCTCGGGCACGGCCGTCTCCCCGAAACCAGCCTCCCGTCCATCGGAAAGGGTTCCACGCTCGGGCTTGGGCGGAAGTCGGGTCGAACGCACACGACAACCGACCACCTCGAGAAGCACGAACGCTCCGACGAGGGTCACCGCCATCGCGCGCAAAGAGGTCGATCGTCGCATTGCGACTCCTCCGAACGCATCTCAGTCCAGGAATGAATCGAAGAGCAGAACTGTCCCTAGCTCGAGAGACGCTGCTGGTCGGGGTGAATCGATCGCGGCTCCTCCGCGATCGAGAGGGGGCTTCCCGAAAGCCCCCTGAGCATAACGATCAGGATAGACTGCTAGCGTGCGGAGGGCCCCTGGCGGGTGGTGTCCGTGTAATGTGGCGCGAGCGGATCGAGACGCAGGCGTTCTCGATCGACTCGGCGGGCTTCGGCGAAAGATCCGTGAGCGCCGCGTTCGGCGTCGTGGCAGAATTCTCACGCTCGAGCTCGAGACCGAAGGGAAGACCACGCTCGCAAGAGCAGAGGCGAGCGCCCGAAGATTTGTCATCACTCGCCGGGGCGGCGTCGACGACCATCTGCTGCTTCGACGCACAACAGGAACTCGGCGCGGGCGAGTTCTCGACTCCGACGACCGAATCCTCACCGGGAGCACAGCAACACGACGTCTCACCGAGGCACGGATCGGTCGCGACGCTCCAGAGGAGTAGCGCAGCGAGCGAAATCCCGCTCGTGATCTTGTGCGTAAGTCGTGTGCCGGTTTTCATCGAAGGTAGAACTCCGGTGCGCCAACATCGAGAATAGCGCAACGGAGAGTCCTTGGCGAAACGAGAAACGAAGAAACGAAGAAACGAAGAAACGAAGAAACGAAGAAACGCAGAACTACCGAGAAAGACTGATTTTCGGAACGCCCCTCCTGACCGTATTCGCCGTGTTCATGACCAGCGGCGCGATCGCCGAGGACCGCATCTCGATTCGTCGGCTGCCGAAAGACGCCATCCAGCCTCACGTGGTCGTCGGAGAGGGCCGCAACTTACACGTCGTCTTCTACCGTGGCGAAGCCGGCGGTGGGGATCTCTTCTACACGACCTCGAAGGACGAGGGGCGCAGCTACGCGAAAGAGCAGCGCGTCAACTCGGTCCCGAAGAGCGCGATCTCTGCCGGGACGATTCGCGGTGCTCACCTCACGCTCGGGCGACGAGGTCGGGTCCACGTCGCGTGGAACGGCACGTCGAAGCCAGGCTCGAAGGAGCGCGGCGCTCCGATGCTCTACACGTTTCTCGACGAGAAGACCGGCACCTTCGCGCCGCAACGAAACTTGATGACCAAGACGCGGCATCTCGATGGGGGCGGGTCCGTCGCGCAGACCAGAGTGGCAATGTTTACGTCGTTCGGCACGCCGCGCTTCTCGACGGACCCGCCGAGGAGAGTGACCGCGCGGTCTGGGTCGCGAAGTCGACGGACGACGGCAAGACCTTCGCACCCGAGTTCCGCGCGAACGAGACCGAGACCGGCGCCTGCGGGCCTGCTCGCGGCGTGGGAGACTCGAGAGGACGTCTACTTCGGGCCAATCGATTACTCCCCCCTCGAAATCAAACGCAAGACGCGAGCCGCGGGTCGCGGCAGACAGCGCAAGCATCCGTCGATCGCGACGAACCAGCGCGGTGAGGTGCCGCTCGTCTGGACCGAAGGCACGGGCTGGAACCGCGGCGGATCGCTCGCGTGGCAACTCTACGACAAGAACGCAAACCCGATCGACGAGCAGTCGGGCAAGACACCGGGCATCGCGGTCTGGAGCTTCCGAGCCGTCTTCGCGAAACGTGACGGCGGATTCGTGATCCTTTACTGATCGGCCCAACTCGGCAGCTCGGCCTCGATCAGGAGCGATTCGCCCGAGACCGGATGGCGGAACGACAAACGATGCGCGTGGAGGCAAAGAGCCTCGTCTTGGCTCCCCTCTCGATAGAGCCCATCACCGACGACGGGTGAACCGACGCTCTTGAGGTGGAGCCGAATTTGGTGAGTGCGTCCCGATCGCGGTCGAACACGCAGAAGGGCGCCACCATCTGCGAATCGTTTCTGGATGTCGAAACACGTCAGCGCATCGAGCCCCTCCCCGTCGACGCGCCGCGTGCCGGCTTCGTGTGGCTCGCGGCTGACGCCCAGGTCGCACTCGAAGTAGTCCGCTTCGGGCCCCGGGTGAACGCGCGCGATGTACTCCTTCTCGACACGCCGATTCTCGAACTGCTCGCGGAGCGCGTTTCCTGCCGCACGACTCTTTGCGAGGAGGATGCAACCCGTCGTCTCCGTATCGAGCCGATGAACGAGCCGGAGCGAGACGTCAGGACGCGCGAGCTCGAGTAGCGACGTCAGCGTGTTCTTGTTGTACCGGCCGCTCGGATGAACGGGAAGCGGCGCGGGCTTGTCGATCACGAGGACGTGGTCGTCCTCGAAGATCACGAGAATGTTCACGTCGACGTCCGGCTCGACCGTGTCCGGACAGACGTGCACGATGACGTCGCCCGCCGTGACGCGATCGCACGGCGAAAGCGGTAGGTTACGACGAATCACTCGCCCACTCTCGACCACACGACGCCACCCGTCTTCGCCAAGAAACGGACAACGCTGCGCGAGAACCTCGCCGATCTCGAATCCGTCGAACTTGAGAGGCACAGAGACCGGCCGGCGATTCTCGTACGGAACGCTTCCCGGTAGCGGATCCGTGCACGCGCGCAGAGCACGTTCCCAGCTCACGACTCGCGCTTCTCCTCGTAGCAAGCCGGACAGGAGACGTCGGGCACGTACGTCGGAAGCTCCTGCTCCTCGACGCTCACGGGCATCTGACATTTGAAACACTGCACGGTCTGCGTCTCCTCGAGCTTCGCGTCAAGTGAAACGCGCCGATCGTAGACGAAGCACTCACCGTCGTAGTGCGCGTCGCCGCATTTCTCGAAGTAGCGCAGAATCCCGCCGTGCAGCTGGTGCACGTCCGAGAAGGCGTTCTTCAAGAGGAGCGCCGCCGCCTTCTCGCAACGGATTCCACCCGTACAGAACGTCACGACGGTCTGATCGCGCGGCACATCCTCGAGGTCGGCAGCTCGACCGGGAAACTCGCGAAAGGTCTCGAGGTCGAGATCGCGCGCGCCACGAAACGTCCCGAGCCGGATCTCGTAATCATTTCGCGTATCGAGAAGCACGAGGTCCTTCCCCTCGTCGAGCCATCGCTTGAGAGTCTCGGGAGGAAGGTGCGGCGCGGTCGAGTCGGCCGGAGAGATCCCGGGAACGCCGAACGCGATGATCTCTCGCTTCACTTTGACGAGCATGCGGGTGAACGGCAGGCGGTCGGAGTAGCTCTCCTTGATCTCGAAATCGGCGAAACGCTCGTCGAGATCCGCGAGCCAAGCGAGAAACGACCGCAGCGACTCGGTCACGCCGGCTAGCATGAGATTGATCCCCTCGGGACTGAGAAGGATCGTCCCACGCAGCTCGAGCTCGTCGGCACGCTCACGCATCGCGGCGCGCCACTCGGGCAGAACCTCCTCTTCGAGCGCTACGAATCGGTACGCGGCGACGTTGAGAATCTCGGGAGTCGTCTCGGAGCTCGTTTCGACCATGCGCCCTATTGAAACGTCTTTCGGCCGCCGCGCAAGGGCTGGCCGCGCTCGAACGCTCGACCCAGAAAATCTCGCGCCGGGCCGTGAAGAGCTCCGCGACTATTGCGGTTCTTCTCAGGGGGACGCGAGAGCTCCTCTCGCGTCGAACCTGATCGAAGGATAGATCCATGCTCGCGCCGTCCGTACTCACCACTCGGAGCTACGAAGCCAAAGCGGACTTCGAAGAGGCTCTCGGACGCCCTCTCCTCCTCAACGACTGGATGCGAACGCTGTTCCTCCACTTCGAGGTCGATCCGGCCGCGCTGGCACCCTACGTCCCCTACGAGCTCGATCTCTTCGAGGGGAAGGCGTACGTCAGCCTCGTCGCGTTCGAGCTCGAGCGACTGCGTCCGTCCATCGCGGGCGGAGTCTTGCGCCCCTTTTGCCGTCCGCTCAGCGAGCACGGATTTCTCAATGTACGAACCTACGTCAAGCACCGCGGCGAGACGGGCATCTACTTTCTGCGCGAGTGGCTCGCCAACCGCATCAGTGTCGCGATCGGACCGACACTCTACGGGCTGCCGTACCGCTTCGGTCGACTCGACTACCGCGAGGCGCGCGACGCCGAGCTCGACCGTCGTGTCCTCGACGGGTGCGTTCGCGATCCGAGAGAAATCGGCACGCTCGCCTGGCATGCCGAGACGCCCGCCGACGAGCACTTCGAGCCCGTCCGAGCCGGCACGCTCGACGAGTTTCTTCTCGAGCGCTACGTCGCGTTCACGAAGCACGGAACTCGCGAACGGCTCTTTCGCGTCTGGCATGAACCGTGGCCGCAGACTCGCGTCGACGCGGAGCTTCTCGACCTCAGCCTCCTGCGTACGACGGGCGATTGGGTCGACGAAGCGCGTTTCATCTTCGCGAACTACTCTCCGGGTGTCGAGGACGTCTGGGTGAGCGCGCCACGAACGATCAGCGCGTGATGCCGATCTTGACCTCGACCTTCTCGATCTCACCGCCGAAGGCCCCGGGCACCTCGTAACGACCGACGGCGCCTCCGTCGTCGCGGCCGACGTCGAGGCCATCGATCGGGTGGCTCGCGAGGAGCCCGCCTCGCAGTCGCCCTCGTACCGTCTCCTTTCCGGCGGTGATCTCGATACGCCCGTCGTGGAAGAGGCGACAGGTCGCGCGCGTCGAGCCCGCCGGGACGGGCTTGGCCGACTCGATCACCGTGAGTCTTCCTCCGCGTCGGAACGCGACCTCGATCTTGCCCTTGCGAACGTAGAGCGCGTAGCCGTGCTTCAATCCTCCTTGCGCGACGAGGACGCCGTCCTTGCCCTTGGCGTCGAAGACCGCGGAGAACTCGAAGGCTCGGCCGGCGACGTGAGGAGACTTCTCGGTCGGCAGCTTCGCATCGGCGCGCAACTCGAACTCGGATTCGAGCTGGGCTTCCGTCAGGGGGCCGTTCTCGACACGGTCACCCCAGCCTCGCCCGTCGAGCGGAAGGACGAGCGTACGCTCGGCGTAGGCGTTCCAAAGCGCCTCGAGCTTCTTGCGCAACTCTGGCCGAGCGACGGCGAGATCGTTCGTCTCGGTTCGGTCTTCCTGAAGATCGTAGAGCTCCCACGGGCCGTCGATGCCCTTGGCGACGAGCTTCCATCGACCTTGTCGCACGGCACGATTCGCCTCGTGCTCCCAGTAGATCGCCTCACGCTCGATCGGCCGGTTCGCGAATGCGGGACGGAGGCTCTTTCCTTCGATCGGCGCGATTTTCTGATCCGCGAACGTCTTCGGATACTCGACCCCCGCGAGATCGTAGCAAGTCGCAGCGATGTCGATCACGTGACTCGGGTGATCACGAAACTCGCCCTTCGCCGAGATACCCGCGGGCCAGTGCGCGACGAGTGGCGACGCGATTCCGCCCTCGTGCACCCAGTGCTTGTACTCGCGAAACGGCGTGTTCGAAGCGTTCGCCCACGAGAGTCCGTAGCTCGAGAACGAGCTGTCTTCACCGATGACGCCCTTCTCGGGCTTCCTGTCGAAGCCCCAGAGGCCTCCCTCGGCGCAGCCGCCGTTGTCCGCGAGAAAGAGGACGAGCGTATTGTCGAGCTGCTTCGAACGCTCGAGACATGCAACGATGCGACCGATCCCGACGTCCATCCGATCGATCTGCGCAGCGTACGTCGCCATGCGAAGGTCCATGTCGTCGCGCCGCTTCGCGTCGACGGAGTTCCAGGTCTTCGCGGTGGAGTCACGCTTCGTCATCGCCCACCTCTTCTCGATGAGCCCGAGCTCGATCATGCGCTCGCGACGCTCACGACGCAGCTTGTCCCATCCCTTTTGATACTTGCCGCGGTACTTCGCGATGTCTTCCTCGTGCGCGTGAAGCGGCCAGTGTGGAGCGGTGTGAGAGACGTAGACGAAGAAGGGACGCTTCGGAGTCGCCTTCAGGTGGTCTTCGATGAACGTCACCGCGTGATCGTTGATCGCGTCGGTGTAGAAGAAGCCCTCCTTAGGCGCCTCGATGCGCTCGTTGTCGCGCGTCAACGTCGACGGAGTCCAGAAGCTACCCGCGCCGTTGATCGTTCCGAAGAAACGATCGAAACCGCGTTGGAGCGGCCAGTTGTGCTTCGGCCCATCCCAGTTCTTGTCGAGAACGAGATGCCACTTGCCCGAGAGGTACGTGCCGTAGCCGGCCGTGCGAAGGATCTCTGCGATGGTCGCACAGGATCGATTGAGCGCACCGCGATAACCGGGACGCTCGAGATCGCGCACCGTCATCCACCCCATGCCGGCCTGATGCGGATAGAGACCCGTCATCAGGCTCGCTCGCGTCGGACAACAACGTGCCGTGTTGTAGAACTGCCGGAAGCGAAGACCGTTCTTCGCGAGCCGATCGAGATTCGGCGTGTCGATCTCGCCACCGTAGCAGCCGATGTCGGAGAAGCCCATGTCGTCAGCCATGATGACGACGATGTTGGGTCGCTCGGCGGCATCGAGAGTCGTGAGCAGGATGAGAGCGGAGAGTGCGCAGGAGAGAAGCCGGAGTCGAATCATGCGAGTTCTCGAAGAGGATGGCGGCCGATCTTCAGACGTAGTAATTCTCGACGAGATCGCGTGGTCCATCCAGCCCCACGATTCGTGGTGCACGTCGCCGAACCCGATCAAGGCGTTTAACTTTTGGAAATCGAATTCTTGCCGAGATCAAGACGGAATGGTACGATGACTTTCTGTTGCGAAATCTCACATAAGCGCCCTTCACAATGCAGTCAGACCAACTTCGAAACGTTCACCGCGCGAAGCCGTTCCAGCCCTTTCGGCTACACCTCGTTGACGGAAGAACTTTCGACGTCCCCCACCGCGAGTTCCTCTCCCAATCACCGCGCGGGCGCACCGTGGTCGTCTACCACACCGAGAGTCCGGACACGTGCAGCATCCTCGACCTCGCGCTCGTCACCGAAATCGAGATCGCGATGAGCTGAGACAGGAGCCTGCGCAAGAATTCCGCGTCAGGACCAAGATCGAGCGAGACGAGATGTCGCGAGGCGCCGCGACGAGGCGATATCGCTGAATATCGTCGAGTAGCGGCAACGAAGCCGTCGATCTCCTGGACGAGGCGCGAGTCGACGTAGAACCGCGGGTGCATCGAGAACTGAGGCGGACGATCGACGAACCAGGCATTGATGTCCCCGGCGTGCTGCTCGATCGCCTGCGTAAGCTCGTCGAGCGCGCGGCCGCGGAGGCCAAGGCAGGAGCGAGCGACGCACACATTCGTACGCTCGGCTCACTGTCCACGAGAAAGGCGGTCGGCTTCACGCCGAGCTCACCGAGCGCTAGGCCAGCATCTGATCGACGATCTCGCCGTGGACGTCGGTCAGTCGGTGATTTCGTCCCTGGAACTTGAACGTGAGCCTCGTGTGGTCGATCCCGAGGAGCCGCAGCATCGTCGCGTGAAGGTCGTGCACGTGGACCGGATTCTCGGTAACGTTGTACGAGAAATCGTCCGTCGCGCCGTGCGAGTAGCCACGCCTGACTCCGCCGCCCGCGAGCCACATCGTGAAGCAACGCGGGTGGTGATCGCGACCGTAGTCGTTCGCCGTCAAGCTCCCCTGACAGTAGACCGTGCGACCGAACTCGCCGCCCCAAACGACGAGCGTGTCGTCGAGAAGGCCGCGCGCCTTGAGATCGAGGACGAGCGCCGCCGAGGCTTGATCCGTGTCGGCGCACTGCATGCGAATTCCGGCCGGAAGCTTCGAATGATGATCCCAACCGCGATGGAAGAGCTGCACGAAGCGAACACCTCGCTCGACGAGCCGACGTGCGAGGAGGCAGTTAGCAGCGTAAGTCCCCGGCTTGCGCGACGACTCCCCGTAGAGGTCGAAGACATGATCCGGCTCGTCCGAAACGTCCACGAGGCTCGGAACCGAGCTCTGCATGCGGTACGCGAGCTCGTACTGAGAAATGCGCGTCGGCGTCTCGGGGTCGCCCGTCTCCTCGTGACGAATCTCGTTGAGCGCGCGCAAGTCGTCGAGCATGCGACGGCGCGCACCTCCCGAGACCCCGTCAGGATTCGAGAGGTAGAGCACCGGATCAGCCGCCGCGCGGAACTTGACGCCCTGGTACTTCGACGGCAAGAAGCCGCTCCCCCAAAGCCGATCGTAGAGCGGCTGCCCCGCACCTGTCCGACTCTGTGAGACCATCGCGACAAAGGCCGGAAGGTCTCGGTTCTCGGTGCCGAGACCGTACGCGAGCCACGCTCCGATGCTCGGTCGACCCGCGATCTGTGCGCCCGTCTGAAAGAAGGTGATGGCAGGATCGTGATTGATCGCCTCGGTGTGCATCGAGTGGATGAACGAAACCTCGTCCACGATGCGCGCCGTGTGCGGCATGAGCTCGCTGACCCAAGCACCACAGTCGCCGCGTCGGCGAAACTCGAAGAGGCTCGGGACGACGGGAAAGCTCGGCTGACGCGAGGTCATCAGGGTCAAACGCTGGCCTTGTCGGACCGACGACGGCAAGTCCGTTCCGCGCAGCCGTTCGAGCTCGGGCTTGTAGTCGAAGAGGTCCATCTGCGATGGCGCTCCCGACTGGAAAAGATAGATCACACGCTTCGCGCGCGGTGCGTAGCGAAAGAGCCCGTCGTCCCCGGTCGCGGCGTCGGCCGCAGGTGCGTCGGAGGAAAGCCCCCCGAGCGCCCCCCCCGTAAGCCCCCCCGGGGCCCTTCCGGCGAAGCTCC
>CAYZGY010000014.1:0-7790 GCA_964478085.1 uncultured Planctomycetia bacterium | reverse complement strand
TGATTCTGTCTTTCGCCGATCGTTCATCGTCATTCGCGAGTCAGGACCTCATCGAGATTGAGAATGACGCTCGCAACCAATGTGTACGCAGCGAGCTCCGCGGCCCCGAGCTTCGCGCCCGCCTTCGAGTCGCCGAGCTCGACGACGCGACGCGCTTCGTTCGCGTTTCGCCCGAACTCCTCGAGGTGTCGCGCGAGTCCCGCTTCGAGAATGGCGATCTCGCGGTCACTTCCGTGTCGACCCGTTGCCCTCCGAAACGCCCAAGCGATGCGCTTGCGTGGAGACTCGCCCCCCTTTCGCATCATCTTTGTCGCGAAGACACGAGCCGCCTCGACGTAGGTGATGTCGTTGAGAAGCACGAGCGCCTGAAGCGGCGTGTTCGTTCGAGTCGTGCGCACGCAGTACGTCTCCCGACCGGCCGCGTCGAACGCCATCATGGCCGGAGGCGGTGCCGTGCGCTTCCAGAAGGTGTAAAGACTACGACGGTAGAGCGCGTCACCTCCATCGCGCTGGTACTTCTCTCCGGAAAGCTCCTCCCAAAGCCCCGGCGGCTGGTACGGCTTCACCGACGGACCGCCGAGCTTCTCGCTGAGGAGACCGCTGATCGCGAGCACCTGGTCACGAATCGCGTGCGCGGAGAGTCGCAGCCGCGGTCCGCGTGAGAGCCAACGGTTGTTCGGATCGCGCGCGAGACCCGCCGGCGAGACGCGTGACGACTGCCGATACGTCTCGCTCAGGACGATCGTTCGCAAGACGTGCCGGACGTTCCATCCGCTCTCGACGAACTCCCGCGCGAGCGCATCGAGGAGCTCGGGGTGCGACGGTGCCTCGCCCTGAGAGCCGAAGTCGTTCGGCGTCGCCACGAGTCCCGCTCCGAAGAGCATCTGCCAGAAGCGGTTGACGGTGACGCGAGCGGTCAACGGATTGTCTCGCGAGACGATCCATCGCGCGAGGTCGAGACGCGTCGCGCGCTGACCTTCGGCGGAGGCTTTTGCGCCAGTCGACAGGATCGCGGGCACATTCGGAAGGACACGCTCGCGCGGCTCGTCGTATCGACCGCGATCGAGCACGTGCGTCTCGCGTGGCGTCTTCCGCTCCTGCATGACCATGACCGTCGGAAACGAATCGACGAGCGACTCGCGGGCTGCGGTCGCCTCGATCCAGCTCTCGTGCATCTTGCGAATCGATGGCGCTGCGAAGTGATCGAGAAACGCGAGGCGCAGCTTGTCGCGTTCGGTAGCGGAACGCTCTTCGCTCTTCTTGCGCACGATTCCTGTAAGCGAGGCTCGGACCGTGAGAGCGCGACGCTCGCGCAGGCGCACGACACGATCGAAGACGCGCACTCGGTCGATCGCGCCTCGAAACACGCTCCCCTCTCCGCCGCCCCGGCCTACACGGAAGGGCTCCATCACGTCGAAGGGCTGATTGAGCTCGTCGAGGTCGGCGACGGTCTTCCACTCCTTGCCGTCGACGAAGACGCGTACGCCCGCGGCCATGCGGGAGCCGTCGTAGAGGACGAGCACGTGCGCGAGCTTTCCGATCTCGAGCTTTCGAGTCGTTCGCACGCGAATCGAATCGTCAAGCCAACGCCGGACGAGATTGACGTGCACGGCGCCCCCTTCGACACGTAGGGCGTAGCCCGTCTCCCGCGGCACGTCGAGCATGCGCGAAAGCACGGTGCCCGCGTCCGCACGCGCCGGCGAGACCCAAGCGCTCCAAGTGAACTTGTCGTAGAAGCCGATCGCAGCGACGTCGCCAGAGTCGACGAAGGGTGCGTCGACTTTATCGACCTTTACGAGCGCCCCGCGATCGACATTCGCGTCGACGATTTTCTTGTCGCTCCGGAGGCTCTTCTCGAAAGCCGCGAGGTCGCGCTCGATCACCGCGTCGAGCTCTCCGAGCTTCTCGGCCGCTCGACGGATCTTCGCGTCCGCCTCCGCCAGCTTCTTCTTCTGATAGAGCGTCGGCGCGCGAACGAATGGCGGCGAGTTGCCGTACTTGAAGGTCCGACCCATCTCCGGGACGTTGTGAAAGTACGCGAAGAACTCGTAAAACTCGCGCTGAGAGAAGGGGTCGTACTTGTGATCGTGACAGCGCGCGCAGCCAAGCGTCAGCCCGAGCCAGACGCTCGCCGTCGTGTCGACGCGATCGACGACGTACTCGACGAGGTACTCCTCGGGAATCACGCCGCCTTCGCCGTTGCCGCGATGATTGCGGTGAAAGCCCGTCGCGATCAATTGATCGATGCTCGGGTCGGGAAGAAGGTCTCCCGCGAGCTGCTCGATGGTGAATTCATCGAAGGGCTTGTTCGTGCGGAAGGCATCGATCACCCAATCGCGCCAACGCCACATGCTACGCTCGCCGTCGGTCTGATAGCCGTTCGTATCGGCGTAGCGCGCCGCGTCGAGCCAATCGAGCGCGAGGCGTTCTGCGCAGCGATCCGACGCCAGGAGTCGATCGACGAGTCGCGAGTAGGCGTCGGGCCGCTCATCCGCGAGGAAAGCGTCAATCTCCTCGACGCTCGGAGGCAGACCCGTGAGATCCAGAGTCACGCGACGAATCAACGTCTCCCGACTGGCCCGCGGAGATGACTCGAGACCCTCGCGGGCGAGTCGGCGGCGAACGAGGTCATCGATGAAGCTCGTCGCACCGTCGACCCTCCCCGATTCCGCGCGCGCTGCGACAGGACGAAACGCCCAGTGCTCGTCCCACTTCGCTCCCGACGCGATCCACTGACGCAGAATCTCGACCTCGCTCGCGCGCAGGGTCGGGCCGGACTCGGGCGGAGGCATTCGTTCGTCGTCGTCGGTCGTCGCGACACGTCGGAGGAGCTCGCTCGCCTGCGGTTTCCCGGGGACGATCGGCGACTCTCCTCGACGCACACGGAAAGCGCCGTCCTTCGTGTCGAGACGGAGTCGCGCCTTGCGCTCCTTCGCGTCGGGGCCGTGACAAGGGTAACAACGATCCGAAAGGATCGGACGCACGTCCCGCTGGAAGTCGACTGTCGTCGGCTCCGCGACGAGCGTACGCACGTCGCTCCAGACGAGAACCGAACTGCAGATGATCAAGACACGCAAGAGCGTCGCCACGTTGACGTTCCTCTCGACGACCAGAGATACCCTCGAAACCAGACTCCAGCCTACATCGAGCGCGACGATCCGGAGACTATGTTCTCCTTGCTCCGTGAGTCGTCGAGCGAAAAATGGTAGATGTTGAGTCGAGGAAAGCTCGCCGGCCGAGCGTCGAAGCCATCTTCACGGCCGCGAGGTTAGGGTCTCGAGCCGGACACGCACGGCGTCACGACCATCAACGACCCGGGCGACATCGTGCTCGGGAATACCGTGCTCGGGAATACCGTGCTCGGGAATACCGTGCTCGGGAATATCGAATGCGTCGTGCCCGTGCCTTAGCAGCAGGCTGTCAGTCCTCGCTATTGGGCAGCAGGCTCCTTCGCCTTCTCGGACTTCTGCGCGGAAACGATCTCTCCACTCATCAACCCGCCGACGTTCTTGCCGAACCACGTGCCCGTGTACATGCCCTTGTACACCATCACGCGAGCCGTGTAGGGACCGACGCCGAGAAGCGGCACGCCCCAGTCCGTCACTTGGATCACGGGCGTGTCCCCGGCCCACTTGACGTCGACCTTGACGGGCACCTTGAAGTCCTTGTCGCCGTACTCGATGCGAGCCTCGATCACCCATTTGTCCTGACCTTCTAGCTTGCGCACGGACCCGAGAGTGTACTTCTCGCTGCGCTCTTCGCCGATCTTGCCGTTTTGGACAAGGCGCCATTTGCCGATGAAGGTCGCGTTGGTGAGAAGCTCGGAGAACTCCTTCTCGAGCTTCGCGCGGTCGGCCTTGGCAGCTTTGCCTGAACTCGTGGGCGCCGCTTTTTCCGCGCCACCTTCATCCTGCGCAGTCGCGTCAGAAGGATCGGAGAGCATGTGCAAGACAAACGGAACGCCAACACCTGCCGCGAGCAGAGCTACGAACGCTGTGCTGCGTACTCGTCGTGATCGATACGGCGAATTCATCGATGGTCCTCCTTGATGCATCGGACTATATCCGTCGTCCGAAACCCGATCAACCGAGCCGGCTCGAGCTTTCGGGATCGGTCTGTCTTCGTGCCAGTTTCTCCGGTAGGCTTACGCCGACTCGGATTGGACCCCGCCCGGGGGCCCTGCACTACGAAGAAGAGAAATGAAGTCCAACGGGAGTGAAATGCGCTCATGAGCCGAGCTTCGGCCGTTTTCTGTCTGGCGACGTTGCCGCTGATCGTCTTGGCGACATCGTGCATTTCGCCGCGCGAGTCGCGCGTCGATGCGTCCGCCGCCGCACGCGCTGAACGGCCACTGCCCCCCTCGAGCGAGAACGGTCGCAACGAGGAGGATCGTCTCGCCCCGCCGTCGAAGCTCAACATCGACAACATCATTCGGCTCATTTTCGAACGCAGCGCCAAGGTGACCGCTTCCCGCGAAGAGATGCTCGCGGCGCAGTACGGCCTCGGGGAGTTTCGCGCCAACTTGAGTCGCTTCGAGCCCTTCGTCGAGTCGCGCGCGGCTGTCTCCGATTTTCCGAACCGATCCGACGCCTTCGGTAATCAGGTCGAGGCGGTCGTCGGTGTGCAGAAGGAGACGTTCGAGGGTGCGGTCCTGCGAACGGAGGTCGGCGGTGCATACTCTCGCTTCGAGTTCGGAGATCTTGCGCCGGGCAATCAGGTCGAAGAGGGTGAAGGCGTCCTGATGCGCACGCGGCTCGAAGCACCGTTCTTCGGATCGCGGCGACGGCAGAATCGCGTCATCGCGCAGGCGTTTCAGGAATCGAACGCCCGACGCGCGCAACTCGACTACCTCGACGACTACCGCGACTACGTCGACGCTGCGTTGAGCTACTACATCTCGGCCGTCTACTACACGCGTCTCGCGGAGGCGTACGAGATCTCGCTCGAGGACTTCGACGAGTTCCTCGAGGACGAGCGCATCGAAGCCGGCGACCGCCGCGTCCTCGAGGCGCAACGTTCCGCGTCGGAGTTTCAACGTGACGAGTATCGCGCCGAGGCGAAGGAGAGCCGCACGATCCTCCTCGCCGAGCTCGACCTCGCCGGACACAAGGACGTCGAGATCGAAGCCGTCCCCTATCGCCTGAGCAAGTTCGCGGAAGAGGCGCGTACCGAGGATCAACTCGAGCGACTCATCGAAAGGGCGCGCGAAAACAACCCGACCTTCACCGTCCTCGCCGACGCCATCGCGAACACGGAGCTCCAACGCGACCAAGCCATCAACGGCAGCTTCGACGTCACCACCTATCTCGAAGGGACGATCTTTCCGCTCGGATCGAAGACCTTCGACGATCGCCTCGATGGCTGGTCGTTCGGTGGCGGTGTCGTTGTCCGACTCAACGACCACCGCGTGCTCAACGCGACACGGCTCAAGGCCGAGGCCGAGATCCGCCAATTCGAAGCGAAGATGCGCGCCGAGGAGATCAACATGCGCCGGCGCATCACGACCGAGACGCGCGGACTCCTCGACAATCACGCCAATCGGCAGAAGCTCCTCGAGACGCGCACCCAACGGGCGGAGGTCTGGAAGAGCCGCGTCGCCGACTACTTCGAGGGCAAGGTCAACATCGACCAGGTCATCGAGGCCCGTCAGGACCTGCGCAGCACGGACGTCGATCTCGCGCAGAACGTCTACGGGTCCGAGAGCCGACAGCGCCGGTTGATGGGAGCGCTCGGACTGATCTACGACGCCGTCGGCCTCGATGTGGGCGAGGATCCGGCGGGCGAATCCGGCCACTGAGCCAAAACAGGTTCTCAGGGGCAGAATCCGCCATTTTGGCAGCATTTTCGTTTGTTCGGAGAGACCTAAATCGGCTGGCCGGTCATTCCATCCTGACACGCCACACCTAATGCGCCATTTTGGCAGCAATCTTTCCGGTCGATCGAATTGCTACGAAATCGCAAGCCCCTCTATATTCGTATCTTAGGGGACATTCGAGGCGATTGGCACAGCCGTTGCTTTTTAAGCCTCCCGAACGCGGCCCGTGGGGGTTGCCGCCACTGCCAAACTCGAAATCCACTCCCCTGACGGAGGCACCAAGATGTCCTGGACTCTCTCCGATCTTCCGAAGTTCGCCACCCTCGCACCGACGCGCCGCACCCGCCGCTCGGACGAGAACCCCGAGACGCGACTCTTGCGCGACGTCCTCCACTGCGGACAGTCCCGCGAGGTCGCGCCGCCGCTCAACGTCTACGGCGATGAGAGCGAGATCGCCATCCGCGTCGAGCTACCCGGCGTACCTCGCGACGCCGTCGAGGTGCGGGCGGAAGAGAACCTCGTCGTTCTCGAGGTGACGCGACCCGACGCCGAGCTCCCGGAAGGAGCCGCGTACCGCCGGCGCGAGCGACCGGTCGAGTCCGTGCGTCGCAGCGTCGAGATCCCCTTCCGCTTCGACGCGGACAAGATCACGGCGAGCTACGAGCGCGGCATCCTCGAGGTCCGCGTACCGCGCGCCGAGGCAGATCGACCGCGACGCATCGAGATCGCGAAGAAGTAAGCACGAAAAGGAGAGAGCTGAAATGAGCACCGAGACCTGCAGACCGAACTGTTGCCCGCCCATCGCCGAGGAGTCCACGCCGACCTTCCAGCCGCGCGTCGACATCGTCGAGCAGCCCGATCGACTGGAGCTCCTCTTCGACGTGCCGGGCGCCGACGAAAGCACGCTAGAGGTCGAGCTCGAAGATCGCTCGCTGACGATCCGAGCCAAACTCGAGAGCTCACCACCGGAAGGGCTGCCACTCGTTCACAGCGAGTACACGACGGGCAACTACCTGCGGCGCTTCTGCCTGCCGACGGAAGTCGAGCGCGACGCCATCGAGGCACGCTACGAAGACGGCGTGCTCGAGGTCACCCTCCCGAAAGCCAAAGCCGTGACGCCACGTCGCATCGAGATCGAGAAGAACTGACGAACGAAGAAGACGCGACAAACTGAAAAGAAATCGAGAACTCTCAGCAAGGAGTAGCACCATGTCGAACCGATCCCTCACCCCCCGCCACACCCCGTTCACGAACCTCGAAAAGCAGTTCGAGGGACTCTTGAGCAACTTCTTCGGCGGCTCGCCGTTCGGATCGCTGTCGAGCGCCGTCGCCGAATGCGACAGATTCTCGCCGTCGATCAACCTCACCGAAGACGACGACAAGGTCACGATCCAGGCCGAGCTCCCCGGCGTTCCCGAAGACGCCGTCGAGATCATCGCCACGCAAGACTCGTTGACACTCCGAGGTGAGAAGAAGGAAGAGACGCGCAAGGAGGGCGAGAACTCGCTCTACATCGAGCGCAGCTTCGGCTCCTTCGAGCGCACCTTCGCGCTACCGGCGGAAGTCGACCGAGACAAGGCCGACGCAGCCTTCGAGAACGGTGTCCTGACGATCTCGCTCCCGAAGACCCAGGCTGCCAAGGAGACCATCAAGAAGATCGGCATCTCGAAGAAGAAGTAAGCCGACCCTCTGAACACCCGAGTACCTCACACTCCCACACCCGACCCCCTCCCGTAGCCCTACTCGTGCTCCACCGCGAGTGGGGCTACTTTGGATCGACCTCACTTCGTCGTCAGTCGCTCGACCACCCGACCCATGACCTCGCGAGTGCGCGGCTCGAACCACGTCTCGAGAAAACGGTCGTCCTCGATACCACCTGACGCTTCGATCGCCCGCTCGACGTTCGCGTGGTAGATCTCCTTCATGCGCGCGTAGGCCAATGGCACCATCGACGCGAGCTTCTTCGCCTTCTCGA
>CAYZGY010000013.1:0-26394 GCA_964478085.1 uncultured Planctomycetia bacterium | reverse complement strand
GCTATCGACCCCCTGCGTGACCGCGAGGTCCCCAGGGTCACGCGGCGGCCAGAGGGCGGCGGTATACAACACCACACGACCGCCTCCTTCGATGTGCAACGTCTGCATCCCACGAGTGTGACCGTCCGAACGATCGACCCGCAGCCCCGGTAGGACCTCGGCGGTTCCGTCGAGGAGCTCGAGTCGAACGTCTTCGAGCGGCTTCCAGTTCTCCTCGAGGTAAGAGGCGCGCTCCCGCGGATTGGGTGTGGGCGCTGCGTCTAGGTTCGCCCGTTGGAGCAGGTGAGTCGCGGCAGGAAAGCTCGGGACGATCGACTCGCCGTCGCGCCGAGAGACGCCTCCCGCGTGGTCGAAGTGGAGGTGCGTCAAGATGACGTGAGTGATGTCGCCGGTTTCGAGACCGATCGCAGCGAGCGACTCGACGACGGGGCTGCGCCGGATCGCGAACAGGCTCTCGAATCGATCGTCGAACTTCTCGCCGATGCCCGTGTCGACGAGGACGCGGTGACCGAGCTTCTCGTTGCGTGCGACGAGGAGCCTCATCGCGAGCGGAATGCGATGGGCTTCGTCGGGGGGAATGAGCCGCTCCCAAAGAACGCGCGGAACCGATCCGAACATCGCGCCGCCGTCGAGGCTGAGCCCGCCGCCGTCGAGGAGGTCGACACGCCAGTCACCGAGCTCGAAGGTCGTCTTGTTCATCGTCTACCCGAAGTCTCGCTTCTGTCCGTTCTCGAGAGGCAAGGTATCGGACGGAGGAGGAGCCGTCGAGCAAGGTCTGATAAATCAGCCGGGGCGAGAGAGCGGCGGAATCGTCGGGAAAAACCGAGAACAGGTAGCGGCGCGAGATCTCGACGTTCTGGTATAGTCACGACCCGCGCCAACAAGGAGGAGAGTGCGACGCGTGCAGAAATCGTCGTTTCGTTTCTTGGAAGAGCTGCTCTCGACGCCAGGCCCCTCGGGCAGCGAGGGAGCCGTTCAGAAGGTCTTCGAAAGCTACGTCGAGCCGTACTGTGATGAGATCGTCCGCTCGCCTCACGGCTCAATCGCGGCGATTCGCAATCCGGGGGGAAGCCCTCGGATCATCGTCACCGGTCACGCCGACGAGATCGGGCTCATCGTCCATCGTGTCGATGAGAACGGCTTTCTCTCCTTTCGCGCCATCGGCGGCATCGACCTCGTGACGCTTCCCGGAACCATCGTCGACGTACGGACGCGCAAGGGGTCGACTCCGGGCGTCATCGGGCGCAAGCCGACGCACCTTCAATCGGCGGACGAGCGACGTCGCGTCAACAAGATCTCCTCGCTCTACATCGACATCGGCGCGAAGTCGAAGGACGAAGCGCTCAAGATGGTGCGTCCCGGTGACACGGCGACGTTCCGGCCCGGCGTCTTGCGGCTCGGCAAGGACCTCGTCAGCTCGAAGTCGCTCGACAACCGAACGGGAGTCTTCTGCGCGGCGGAGGCGCTGCGGCTCCTCGCGTCCAGTAAACCCAAGGCGTGCGTCATCGCGCTGTCGACCGTCTGTGAGGAGATCGGTGGCGAGGGAGCTCAGACGGCCGCGTTCGATCTCGAGCCCGACGTCGCTTTTGTCATCGACGTGACTTTCGGATCCGATCAGCCGGACGTCTCGACGACCGACACATCCGAGGTCCAGCTCGGCTCGGGTCCGGTCCTCGCGAGAGGTCCGCGACTCAACGACACGGTCGTCGAGCTCCTCGAGAAGGCCGCGAAGAAGACGAAGGTGGAGGTTCAGTACGACGTCATCGCGAATCGTACGGGGACGGACGGCGATCTGATCTACAAGGCGCGCGGTGGTGTGCCGATCGGGCTCGTCAGCATCCCGTGTCGCTACATGCACACGCCGTCCGAGGTCGTTTCGCTGTCCGACCTCGTCGCGACGTCGAAGCTTCTCGCGGCGGTGGTCAAAGAGACGGGATCGGGTCTGGACCTCGATCCGTTCTCTTGACGGTCTCTTCGGCCGACTCACTCGCGTCGACGAGGTCGAGAGCCGCTCCGATCCGGAACCATGCGTCGAGCCAGCTCTCCGTGATCAGGTCGATGGCGTCGACGTCGCCCGTGCGCTCGAGGTCGGGGTCGTCCGGGCTCTCGAGCAGGAGGTACCGGCGGAGGTCGTGTCGCTCGTACGCGACCATGTCCGTCGCTTTGTCACCGACTCCGGCGAGGACCAGAAGCCCCGCGTCACGAACAGCGGCGATTGCGGCGGTCTTGTAGTCCTCCTTGCCCCGATCGGTCAGCAGGAACGACGACGCGAAGATCACCGGGGCTGTCGGGAACCCGTGATGCTCGAGCCAGAGCAGGGTCGACTCGGCGACGAAGTCCGGTCGCGCCGTGACGAAGACGACGTTCCAGCGTCTCGCGAGCCGCCGAAGCACTCGCGGGGATTGGGGGAAGGGCGGCGTGCGCCGATAGCCGATGTCGGCTGCGAGACGGATGCTCTTCCACGTGCTGCCGTCGACGACCGTGTCGTCGAGGTCGACGATGACCGTCGGGCGTTCGGGGGACTCCGCCACGTAGGCGGCGAGTGCCGACGAGCCGGTGATGGTGTACGGGTGGGGGCTTGACGAGCAGCCGAGCGCGAGCCAGGCGAGAGCGCCGGCGAGGATGGTGCGAGCGAGAGGCGAATGGGAGCGAGCACGGTGACTCATTTCTTCGCGGTCGAGACTCGTCGAATGTGGAGGATCGCGGGAGCGCTCGTCGGTTTGCCTTCCTGATTCGCGACGGCGTGGCAGGGGCGGGAGGTCTCTTCGACCCAAGGCGCGCACTTCAAGAAGACCTGGCGTTTGTTCTCGCCCGCCGGAAGGAGGACGCCGTTGAGCCCGATGTTGTCGACGATCACGCCGTGCGGCAGATTGTCGACGGCGAAGGTGACGAGGCCGCCGAATCCGCGACGGACGACGCGCAGCCGTGCGGGGATCGTCTCGCCCGGTGTGAGCGTCAGCTCGGTCGGAGGGATCTCCGGAATCGTCTCGGGGCTGACCGAGAACCGCATCCGTCCGAGGACGTGCTGACCGGGTTGCGAGTGCGCGAGGCGAATCACGAAGACCGTTCCGCCTGGAAACCCGACCGGCGCGTCGAGCTCGAAGATCGCGACGTGGCTCGGGTCATTCTCTTGGCTTGAGACCGCACCGCGGACGACGCGGAACTTCTTGTCGCCCTCGTGCTTTGCCACGGCCCATCCGGTCTCGGGGTTACCGTCGAGCACGCGAGCGACGTCGAAACCCGCTTGCGCGAAGCTCGCGCGTGGCCGTGAGAGCTTCACCGGGATCGCCTTGTCGGGATGACCGATCGGCGCCGCGGTGACGGTCAGTTGCGAGAGCACGAAGTTGCCGTTTTCGGGAGCACGACCCGGGCCGCCGTGCGGGAGGCTCGCGTGCGAGAGCGCTTCGAGTCGAAGCGCACGAATCTTCTCGAGCTTCGAGGTCGCCGCGATCGTGTACGTATCCGTCTCGGCGGGAGCTCCCTCGGCTAGGATCGAGGCGTCCTCGAGCGTTCGCAGCTTCGCTCCCGCGACGGAGACAGCGCCGCTCGGCGCGAGAACCGTCCACGTGCGAGGATCCTCACGGACCGACGGCGGCAGGGTCGGAGCTTCGCCCCACGGCTCGAGGTAGACACGCAGCTTCGGTGTGCCCGTCAGCGAGAGCTTGCCGAGATCGCCGATCTCGCGGCGGTGCTCGACCTCGCCGATCGTCGCCGTCGCGACGAGTTTCGGGGGAGGAGCTTTCGTCGTCGATGGGTCGGCGGCATCCTCGAGAGCCCAGATCGTCCCCTTCGCCTGTCGGTGACCCGCTTCGATGAGGAGTGGCGAGGTGATTCGAAATCCGGGCGGGACGCCTTCGACGTCGAGACGAATCTCGCCTTCGAACCCGTCGCTACGATCTGCGACGACGGAGAAGCCCTTGCCGCTGCCGCGTGGAATCTTCGCATCTCGGCCGTTGATTCGAACGCTGAAGTCGGGCTTTGCCGGACGCACCTCGAGTCGATAGACGAATCGATCTCCCGATCCGCCACCGGCATCCTTCACACGCACGAGGTACTCTCCATCCTTCGGCGCGTCGAAGAGCAGGCGGGAGTCCCGTCCGCGACTTCGTCCGCCGTCGTCGTCGTTCGAGAAGTACACGCGGAACTCTGGCAGACCGTTCGGGACGAGCTTCGTTCCGGGTGGATGGGGCACGACCGTGTAGCAGGGCGAATCGAGCGCGTGCGTCGTCGGGCTGGTGTCGAAGTAGCAGCGTCGGTTGCCGTTCGGGGCCGCGTAGAACTGAAAGCCCGAGTCGGGTCCTTGCGGGGCGCGGAAGAGCTTGACGACCTCGCCTTCGAGGTAGAGGAGCTCGTTGAGCTCCATCTCTTCCCAATTGACGACGCGCGCGTCGCGTGTCGCGGCGTCGATCGGACGGAAGGTGATCGCCGAGTCTCTCGTCGCGCGAAGGAGGACTCGCTCGACGGGGGCGCCGTTCGTGTGGAGGACGTCGATGCGCGTGTCGATCGGCGAGCCGCGTCGCGCGGCGTTCGTCGTGATGAGGAGGCGCTCCCCGGCACGCGCTCGAATGCGGAACAGGTCCGCATCGTCGGGCTTTTCGATGCGACCGCAAGCCGCGCCCGGAATCTCCATCGCCGTCGCTCGATCGGGCGCGTCGTTCGGCTCCGCCTCGAGCGTCTCGGCGCCGTCTCCGATGAGAACCTCGAGCGCTCGGCGCCATCGCAGGGAGGGCTTTGGCAACGGGACCACGACTTCGCCGCGGTCGCCGGCTTGCACCTTCGCGGTCGTCATTCCGGCGAGGTTATAACCCGACAACTCGACCGCAGATTCGGCGTTCTTCGGGACGCTCAACGGATGGCAGGCGGTGACGAACGCGAAAGCTCCGATCGAGAGGCGGTAGTGGTGTTCGCGTGACCCGTTGAGCTCGAGCGCGCGCACGATCGCGGTGTAGCGACCCGCGGCAGGAACTTCGTAGGCGAGGAAGGGGTCCACGCTACCGTCAAAGTCGTTGCTCGTCGCGGCGACGCGTCCGCTCGTGTCGAGGAGCGTCAACGTGGCATCGAGCTTGGAGCCGATACGCTGTGCCTCGAGATCGAGGATGACGGTGCGTCCCTTCTCGGCCTCGAACGCGAAGGTGTCGACATCGCCGCGTTCGGAGATCGCGCCCCAGATCGCTCGTGGCAGCGCGAGCGCTGATCCGAGCGCGCGTGGTGAGTCGTTCGGCTCGAGCTCGCCGGCTTGCGCGACGTCGTCGATCCAGACTCGGACCTTGCCGCTCTCGCCGGCCGCGCCCGCGACCGATACCTCGAAGCTTCCGCGTCGAGCGCTCTCGGGAATCTCGATCTCGGCCGAGACTCCACCCTCGTCGTGAACGAGTCGTCCCGTCGCCTCGGGGGGAGCTCCGTGGAGGCGAAGCTCGCTATTCTTGTCGATGTGCGCGCCTTCGAGACGAATCTTCGAGGCATGACCGAGGCGGACGCCACGTGGCTGCGTGCCGCGGAGCTCGGGCTTCGGCGGTGCCGGCGCCGGCTCTTCCTTCTTCTTGCCGGCGTCGACGACACCGAGAGCTGCCGTGATGAAGAACCGCTGGATCGCGCTGACGGTGCGTCGACGCTCGCCCGACGCCGAGTCGTAGAGCTCGAAGCTTCCGTCGAGCCGCGCGACGGCGAGAGTGTTTCCGTCGGGCGAAAACGCGAGGGCGCTCGGCCAGTCGGGTTGGCGCTCGAGGAGCTTCGGGTCGTCGACCGTCGATGCTGTCCAGACCTTGACCGTGCGATCGGAGGCCGAACTCGCGAGGAAACGTCCGTCGCGTGAGTGTGCGAGCGCAAGAACTCGTCGCTCGTGTGCGAATCGCGAGAGGATAAGCGGATTCGTGCCCTCGGCAGCCGACTCGCTGACGCGCCAGACTCGCAGGCGGTTATCGGCGCCGGCGGCGATGACTCGCTGGCCGTCGGGCGAGAAGACGACGGCGCTCAGCTCCTTGAACGGCTGGCTGAAGGTCTCGAGACGCTTGCCGCTCTCGGTCGACCAGAGCTTCGCGGTACGATCCGCACCGGCACTGGCAAACACGCGCCCTCCCTTGCGGAAGTCGAGCGCGTAGACCGCGCCGTTGTGACCCGCGATGCGCAGGGGAGGTGCGTCGAGCGCGATCTCGCTGACGGCGAGCGTCTGATCGTAGCTACCGGTCACGAGTCGCAGTCCGTCGGGTGAGACCGCGAGCGCGTAGATCGTGTCGTCGTGAACGCGCGCCGAACGAAGGAGCTTTCCGTTCGCTCGATCTCGGATCCAAAGGCGACCGGCGCGACCCGGCTCCCCTCCGGCCGCGACGATTTGTCGACCATCGGGGGAGAAGCGCACGACGTTGACGTTGAAGGGGGTGTGGTCGAGTCGATGGACGATGGCGCGCGTTCGGGCATCGTGAACCTCCACGGCGCCATGTCGCGCGATCGCGAGGTGCGTGCCGTCCGGGGAAAACGTGATCGACGTGATACCCGGTTTCGTCTCGGCGATCGTCGCGACTCGAGGGGTCGTGAGAGCCGCGTCTGGATCCGTGGATGTGGCCGAGGCGCGTGCGCCGGCATCGATCCAGCGCTTGAGGATCGTGATCTCCTCCTTCGAAGGCCGCTTCCTCTTTCCAGGAGGCATCTTCGGCTTGCGTCGCTCCTCGACGAGCGCGATGAGGAGGCTCTCCTCACTCTTGCCCGGGACGATCGCGGCGCCGCTCTCTCCTCCACGGAGAAGCGCTTCGTGGCTCGAGAGGATGAGCTCGCCCTTCGCGTCGTCCCCGTCTGGCCCGTCCTGGTGACACGCGACGCAGTACTTCGTCAGGATCGGTGCGACGTCGCGCGCGTAATCGACGGACGCGGCGGTCGTCGGCTTCGTCTCGTCGCCGCACGCGGGTGGGTCGAGCGAGATCAAGATGGCGAGTACGAGTGGCGCGAGCTTCACGGTCCTGGGCTCTGTCTGAAAGAACCTTGCTGGTTGCGGGTGAATCGATCGCGGTTCCTCCGCGATCGAGAGGGGGGCTTCCCGAAAGCCCCCCAGCCTAGTGCTGAAAGAGGAATTCCTTGCTGCTCAAGAGGCTCCAGAAGAGGTCTTCGATCGCTTCGCGACGCTCCTTCTCGGCAATCTTCGCGAGTTCCGCGAGCGTGCGAGACGTTTCGCGGGTGGTCGGGAAGCGTGTCAGCGTCGTCAGGTAGGCCTCCTCGACGATAGCCACGGGCTCGAGCTTGCGATCGAGGAGCTTCGAGAGGCGGTTGTCCTTCGCCGAGAGCTTGGCGTTGAGCGTGTCGCCATTGACGATGTGGAGCACTTGCGCGACGCTCGGCTCGTCCGTCCGCTCGCACTCGCACGTGACGACGCGATCGGGTCGTCCGAAAGACTTGAGGAAGTACGAGGCGACGTTCGAGTCGGGGAGCTGGAGCGCACGCCAGCCCTTCGGGTAACCGTTAAACTCGGTCGGCGAGCCCGTCACGTCGGAGACGGCATCGAGGAGGACCTCGGCTTTGAGCCGGCGCGGAAAGAAGCGTGAGTAGAAACGCGAGTCGCCCCGGTTCGTCTCGAGCGCGCGGCTCGATCGCTGGTAGGTCGTCGAGCGCAGGATCGCTCGCATCAGCGATTTGAGATCGTAGCGCTTCTCGCTGAGGTGCGCCGCGAGTGCGCCGAGGAGCTTCTCGTTGCTCGCCGGATTCGACTGACGCAGATCATCGACCTTCTCGACGAGTCCGACGCCGAGGAAGTTCGCCCAAACGCGATTCGCGATCGCTCGAGCGAAGTAGGGGTTCTCGGGAGACGTCAACCAGGCGGCGAGATGGGCGCGGCGGTCCGTGCTCGAGTCGAGAGAGAGCGCCTCGCCATCGAGCGGCTCGGGCGGGCGCGCGCGTCCCGTCAGCGGCTGGATGAGATCGCCGGCCGTCGCGTCGAAGACGATGAGATTGTCGCGACTCTTCGTCGACTTCGTCCGCACGCGGGCGAAGAGATTCGCCATCGCGTAGTACTGATCGTTCGTCCACTTCTCGAGGGGATGGTTGTGGCACTTCGCGCAGGCGATCGAAGTCCCGAGGAACGCGATCGAGGTTGTCTCGGCCATGCCTTGCGGATCGCGGTGAAGGACGTAGAAGTTCGCCGCGCCGTTCTCTAATGTGCTGCCGCGGGCCGTGACGATCTGCCGTGCGAACTCGTCCCACGGCGTGTCGGCCGCGACGTTGTTCCGGATCCACGAGTAGTACGACCAGAGCGCCTTCGCGGGCAGCTTCTTGCCGTTGACGAGGAGGAGGTCGCTCCACTTGTAAGCCCAGTAATCGACGAACTCGGGTCGTTCGAGGAGCTCCTCGATCTTGCGATCGCGCTTGTCTTGATCGTCCGAAGCGAGGAAGGCGCGCGTCTCCTCTGCGGTGGGCAGGCGACCGATCGTGTCCAGGTGTGCTCGGCGCAGGAACTCTGCGTCGCTCGCGAGAGAGGACGGGGCGAGGCGCAGATCGCGCAGCTTGTCGATGACGATCTCGTCGATGAAGTTGCGCGAGGGGGTCTTTGCGAACGCGTCCTCGGGAATCTCGTTCTCGAACGGAGCCGTGATGCTCGCGACGACGAGCCGGCTCTGGTACCAGACGGTCACCGCGCCCTCGCCGTAGCCACGGACGGTGACGAGTCCGGACTCGTCGACGTCGGCGACAGTCGCGTTCGTCGACGTGTACTTCGCCCAGTGCGTCACGTCTTCGGAGTGGCCGTCGTCGAACCAGGCGCGGACGATGAGTCTCTGCGTCTCACCTTTCGCGAGCACGCTCGCGGACGGGAGCACCTCGATGCGCTCGATACGAATGTCGTCCTCGCGCGGTGGTGGCGCGCCGCGGGCGATCCATTCCGAGAGAACTCGGTACTCGATCGAATTCGTGTCGAATCGCGTCCCGCCCTTGTGCGGGAGCACACCCGTCGGCTTGAGGAGGAGCAGGCTGCGACCCGGATCACTCGGTACGATGCGACGACCGCGGGCGGCGCGCGCGATCTCGAGGTAGTCTCCTTCGGAGTCGTAACCGCGCAGCGAGAGACGAAACCCGTTCTGTCCCGCGACTGCACCGTGGCAAGATCCCGAATTGCACGAGCCCTTCGCGAGCACGGATTGGACGTGGTGGCGGAAGCTCCTCGCGGACGGCTTCTCGACGTCGCGCACGGTGACCTCGATCGAGGCGCCGCGGCCTTCGTGAATCGCGACGATTCGTGTCTGTCCGTTCGAGACGGGGACGATGACTCCGTTCTCGACGCGGGCTATTTCCGGATTCAGCGACCCGATCGCGACGCCTTCGTCCAAACTGCCCACGGCGGCATCACCGAGATACTCCGTCACGAGGATCTGTTGTCGCGCAGCGGATCCGCGTAGCTCGACGGATTCCGGAAGGACCTCGAGTCGGCGTTCGTTTGCGAGGAGTGAAGCGCTTGTCGCGAACGCGCCGAGAACGATGAGCGCGATCGGGAATCTCGGGGAGCAGACGTTCATGGGGCGTCGCAGCTTCTCAGAAGAGCTCCTCGATGGCGTGGACGCCGTAGTCGACGAGCGGGAATGGTCGTGACTGCGGACCTGGCAGCGTCTGATCGAGCTTCAGTCCGAGGCTCTTGAAGATCGTCGCGACGACCTCGGCCGGCTCGACGGGGCGCTCGGCGGGGAAGGCCCCCTTCTCGTCACTGCGTCCGACGACTCGACCACCCTTCACGCCTCCACCGGCAAAGTAGACCGACCAGCACTGCGGCCAGTGATCGCGGCCGCCCGCCGGATTGACCTTCGGAGTGCGACCGAACTCGGCGAGGTTGCAGACGAGCGTCTTGTCCAGCATGCCACGGTCGGCGAGATCCTCGAGCAGCGCCGAGTAGGCCTGGTCGTACATCGGGCAGACGATGTCGCGCATCCCTTCGATCGACGTGAACGGCTTCGATCCGTGAATGTCCCACGTGATCTCGTTGAATACCGTCAGGAACGTGTTGACGGTGACGAAGCGCACACCGGCTTCGATGAGTCGCCTCGCGAGCAGGCAGCACTGGCCGAAGCGATTCTTGCCGTAGCGCTCGCGGACCTTCTCCGGCTCCTTCTCGAGATCGAACGCGGCGCGGGCTTTCGCGCTGGTGATGAGCCGGAACGCCGACTCGAAGTTGCTGTCCATCAGCTTCGCGGACTCGCTCGCCTCGAAGCCGTCGACCGTGCCCTCGACGATCTCGCGCAGGCGGCGTCGTCGAGCGAGTCGCGCTTCGCCGATCGACTTCGGCGGCAAGAGGTCCGGCACCCGGAAGTTCGGCTTCGATGGATCCGCCATCAGCGAGAACGGGTCATGCGCCTTGCCGAGAAAGCCGGCGTCCTGACCGTGGGGGAGATCGCCACCCGTCGGACCCATCGGCTCGGGCAGGATCACGTTCGACGGCAGCTCGCTGCGGCGACCTCGCAGGTAGCCGAGCACGCATCCCGCGTGCGGCGTGTTGATGCCGCCTTGGAAGAGGCGGCCCGTCTGCATCATCTGATGCCCGGTGTCGTGGACAGCGGCAGCCGTGTGGTAGCAGCTGCGCACGATCGAGAACTTATCGGCGTGCTTCGCGTGAAGCGGCAGCACCTCGGAGATCTCGAAGGCGTCGCTCTTCGTGCGGATCGGCTTGAAGGGGCCGCGAATCTCGCGCGCGGCCTCGGGCTTCATGTCGAAGAGGTCGAGCTGACTCGGCGCGCCGAGATTGAAGACCAGGATGCACGCGCGCTCGTCGTCGGGGCTCTTGCCGCTCTTCGCGGCCTCCGCGGCCTCGAGCGCGTGAAGGTCGCTCAGCCCGAGACCGAGAGCGGCGAGCGCGCCGACGTGGAGGAAGTCGCGACGGGACAGTCCTTCACCGTCACAAGTGTTCGCGTGTCCGTCACCGGTGAATTCGATCATCAGGTCCTTCTGGAGATCCGTTCGGAGGCGTAGAAGCTATTCGCAGGGCTCGTAGCGTTCATACGTGAGGTCGTCGAAGTCGTCCGGATCGACACCACAGTCGGGGAAGGGCGCCGGAGGCGGGCTTCCACCGCGGAAGAGCCGATGGAGCGGCGTGAATGCGTCGGCGATCGAGAGGATGCCGTCATCGTCCAGTCGATCGACTCTTGGCACGGCCCGACAGGTCGACCGAGGAAGAGAAAGCCGAGAACCGCGAGCGCGTCGGAGACGTCCATGCGCGAGTCCGCCTTGGGGTCGCAACGAACGAAGACGGGGCCGTCACTCGGACGGAACTCGATGAGTCCTTCTTGGAGGATGTCGAACCTCCTCGTCTCTCCGTTGACCGTAGCCACGGTCTGTGACGGATTTCCCGATCCACGAAGAGTATTCGGCCACCAGATCTTCCCGTCGATGCTCTCCTCGACCGTGCCGACTCCAGCCTCGACCGTGACCTTGAGCACCGTCGCGGTGCCGTCGGGCTCTGACGTGACGGGTTCGACGAACGAGAGGACGGTTGCGGAGATGGCACCCTGCCCTTGGGGGCCGGGAGGGTCGAATCCGCTGCTGTCCGGGTCGACGAGTTCCGTGATGCTGAAGCCGTTCTTCATGATGCCCGGGGGATCGTCGGTCGGCTTCGCCGCGACCGTGCCCTTGACGGTCGCACCGGCGAGGACCGGCGGGTTGGTGAGGCCGACGGCGATCGACCACCCCTGGAGTCCCTTTCCGTCCGTTTCGGAGAGGCGCGTGACGATCGTCATCGTGAAGATGTGGTGCGGGCTGCTCGCGGGGTCGAGCGCGACGCTCGCGTTCGGAGTGAGAGTGACCGCAATGACGGCTCCGCGCCGATCTTCGCAGCTCCCGTCGATGGGCTCGGTCAGCGCGTTGAGCTGAAATCCTCCGTCGAAGAGTCCTGGAGGGCTCGCGTCGACCGAAGCCGCGACCGTGCCGACCGTGTTGATCGAGTTGATCGAGTTGATCGAGTTGACACGGCAGTCCGTCGCGGAGACGCTCGCGACCCAGCCGGTCGCGCCCGCGCCGACGTCATGGCCCCCGTCTTTCTTCGGATCGCGTGTGACGAGGAGCCCGCGAACGTCGAACACGACCTGCTCGCCACCGTCGTCACAAACGTCGGACGGCGAGAAGAAGATCAGTGAGAATGCCGGATCCTCGTCCTGCGCTTCCGCCGGAGTGGCGGAAAGGCTGACGATCGTCCAAGCGCCGATGACCGCGAGCGAGCGCGATCTGCGGAGGATGGACTCGAACCCGAAAGAACCCTTCTTCGTACCTGTCATCCGGAAGCTCCGTGATGTGGCTCGTCGACCGCCTACGATTGTAGCGATCGGCGAGCCGGGCTTCACGACCTGCCGGGCGGATTCTGGGCGAAAACCTGGCGTACTCGAGGCTTCCTCGGTCGCTGCGATCTACTTGACCGCGACGATGTAGACGATCCAGGAGACCGAGTCATCTCCCTTGACCGAGCGACGGAAGACGCCGCTCCCCTCGCCGTCCTTGTCCGTGCCTTCCCAGTACACGTGTACCTCACGGAATCCGGCGTCCCGCAGGAGGTCCTGAACCTCGGGGAGCGACCAGAGTCGCCACTCGTACGTGAACGCTCGCCGAATCAGGCGCTCTTCGCCCTCGGCGTCGTCGAAGTGGATGTGGCAGACCGTCTCGCCCGTGATCGGATTGTACTTGTACTGGTCCCAGACGTACGTGAACTCGTCGTGGCCGTCCTCGTCGACGATACGGGGCTCTTCCTGCGCGACCTGCGACTCGGGGCCTCCGTAGAGATCGAGGAAGAAGATCGCGTCGTCCGCGGACGAGTTGTAGACCGCGCGAAAGTAGTCGAGCAGGACGTTACGGTCCTTGAAGATGAAGTACGAGAAGTTGAACGCCGCGACGACGTCGGGGAGCGTCTCGCCCTCCGAGCCCTTCGCCGCATCGAGCACGTTGCGGTTGATCAGCCGGACGCGCGATGCCTTCTTGCCGAGCTTCGCGATGTTGTGCTCGCGTCCCCACTCGAGCGTCGGCTCGTCGAGGTCGAGTCCGATCGCCTCGCCGCCGGAAACGCGGCGTACCCATTCGCAGGCGAGGATCGCGGTGCCGCAGAAGTCCTCGCGAAAGAGCTTGGCGTCCTTTCCGCGCTCCTTCTTGTAGACCTTGCGGATGAACCTGGCTTCGAACTCGGGGTTCTGAACGGAGAGTTGATAGAGGACGTGACGGTCGAGTTTTTGCGCGCTTGTTGTCATCGGATCGGCTATATAGCCCTTTCCCGGTCGTGCTTGTCAAGCGCAGGCTTCGCGGCCGGCGATCGGGACGATCAGGAGACGTTTTCGTGAGCAGGCCGAGTCGAAAGCCGAGTCGAAAGTCCACGAGTGGAGATGGGTGGGTCGTGACGCGCGCGTGTCCGAGATGTGGGCAGCGCGAAGACGCGTGTCGTTGCGGAGCTGATGCGGCGAGCTCCGGAGAGGCGCCAGCGACCGTGCTTCGCTTACGCATGGAAAAGCGCCGCGGGAAGCCCGTGACGATCGTCGCGGTCGAGGGACTGAGCGACGCGGACATCAAAGCGCTGGGGAAGGAGCTGAAGAACCTCTGCGCGACCGGAGGAGCGACGAAGAACGGAGAGATCGAGCTCCAGGGGGAGCATCGGGATCGCGTTCGCGAGTTTCTCGTCTCGAAGAGCTACGACGTCCGCGGCTGAGGCCTCCGAGGTCTGTCTCCGCTACGACCAGACGAAGATCTCCGGATCCCCCGTGCTGTAGCCTATGAACGTCGCGAGCACGATGCGCGGAAGATCTCCCGCCAGGCCGGGCACCTCGTGAATCGCTCGCGTGTTGAAGAAGTAGAGATCGCCGGGCTCGAGGACGACGCGGCAGCTCTCGATCGAGTTCTCTTTCGCGTACTGGTGGAAGGTCCCGGCCTCGAGGTGAGTGTCGATCTCGGGCTCCCAGAGTTGGCGATGGATCGTGCACTGCGCGCTCTTGTCGTCGCGCTCGGCGTTCTGCAGGACGAGCACGCCGGCGAATTGATGCTCGAAGCGATGGACGGCGTAGGACTCGCGCTTCTCCCGCAGGCGAACGGAATCGAAGTGCGGGTGGTACGAGTAGTCGCCGTAGTGCGCGCGGAAGATCGCGGGACCGTATCGACGTCCGTCCGGTTCGTACGCGGTGACGGCGCGGGCGTCGGTCGAGAGCCGCGAGAGGTTCGAGTAGATCGTCTCGACCGGATCGTCGAGACCTTCGAGCAGCGACCCGAAGAGCGCGTGCGTCTCGGCGGAGTGAGCGAAGAACTCTTCGGGATTCGAGCCGCGGTAGCCGAGGCTCGTTCCGATGTCGATGCGGCGCTTGCCCGTCGCCGTCGCGTCGGCCGGCGGGAGATCGCGCGTCGATTCATCCGAGAGCCCGAGGCGAACGTAGCCCTCCGGAATCGACTGCTCCCGCAAATGCTCGGGGACGGGCTGCGAGGGATCGTAGAGCAGCTCACGATCGATGAGACGCGAGACGAGCGCGGCGCAGCTCGCGCGGGGGTAGGCTTTCCGAAGGACGAGCGCGGGCACCTCGCCGTGCGCGATTCGCTCGAGAGGGCGGTCGAGCGCGGTGACGATCTCCTGCGCGTTTCCTTCGATCGGTCGCCAGGAGCTCTCGTGATGGATGGGACTCTGCGCTGGCTGGTTCATCGGGGTCGTCTTCTTGTCTCGTCGTCTGGTCGTCCGTCGGGCTCGAACTGGGCGCGCAGGAGCTCGAGCGCCTCGTCGAGCCTCTCACGATGGGTGCGCACGTGCAAGACGCAGATGCGGAGCCAGAAGATTCCGTCGACCTCGGTACCGGTCAGCATGACACGTCGCGCGTCGTTGACCGCGGCGAGGACGGCGTGATTGTGTCGGTTCTCTTCAGCGAGGCTCGCACCCGGGAGGCGCTGCCGGAAGGCGAAGAGGGAAAGCTCGGGGGGCGCCGCGAGCTCGACGTTTTTGATCTTCGCGACTTCTTCGGCAGCGTAGAGCGCGAGCCCGCGTTTCTCGCGCAGCGCGCTTCGGAAGGCGTCCGCACCGTGAATCTTGAGGGGGAGCCAGAGGCGCAGGCCGCGCCATTCGCGTGAGAGCTCGGGCGTGAGCTCGCAGAAGTCGAGACGCTCGACTCCCTCTTGGTACCCCGGCATGTACGAGCCCGTCGCCGAGAACGCTCGGCGGAGGTCAGCGAGATCTCGAACGAGGAGCGCTCCCGTTCCGTAAGCGAGGAAGAGCCCCTTGTGAGGGTCCATCGCGATCGAGTCGGCGTGCTCGATGCCGCGGAACGTCGCGGCGAGCTCCTCGAGAGCGAGAAACGCACCTCCGTAAGCGCCGTCGACGTGGAGCCACAGCTCTTCGTCTCGACAGATCTCGGAGATCGCCGCGAGGGGATCGACCGCACCCGTGTTGACCGTTCCTGCGCTCGCACAGACGAGGAAGGGGCGGAAGCCGGCGGCTCGATCTTCCTCTACGGCGCTTCGAAGCGCTGCGGGATCGAGTCGAAAGCTCGCATCGGGCGGGATCGAGCGCAGTCGACTCGTCGGGATTCCGGCGATCCGCGCCGCCTTGGCAACGCTGTGATGCGCTTCGGACGAGTAGTAGGCCGTGCCGCGGGAGATGTCCTCACCGAGCAGCTTCTCACGAGCGGCGACGAACGCGATGAGTGTCGAGGTCGAGGCGCCGGAGGTGAGGAGCGCCGACGTTCCTTCGGGCTGTCGGAGGAGCTCGCAAAGCCAGCGAAGCGCTTGCATCTCGAGAGCGACCGGGCCGGGCGCCGAGACCCAAAGGCCCGTGTAGCGATTGACCGTTCCAGCGATCAGCTCGCCGATCGCTGCCGTCATCAACCCGCCGCCCGGGATGTACGCGAGGTAAGCAGGGGACGCGCAGTTGAACGCTGCGGGAATGACGTCGTCGAAGAGCGTGTCGAGTGTCGCGTCGACGGGGCTCGGGCTCGATGGGAGCGAGGCCGCCCAGAGCGGATGGGAAGCGTCGTAATGCTCGCCGTTCTGCGCCGGCTGCTCCTCCAAGGTTCGCAGGAATTCCGCGAGGCGCGTTCCGACTTCCGCGATGAGACGTTCCGCCGTATCACCGTCGGCCGCGAGGGGGAGATTCTCGAGAGGTCCTGTCTTGCGTTCGTTCATCGGAAGGGCGATTATCATCGACCGTGTTCGCGCTGCTACCCCCGTCTCGCCGCGGTTGCGGATCGGATCTTGATAGGAAGAGTAGTGACAGAAGGCTCGACCGACTCGAAAGACTCCGTGGAGCTCGAGCTTCAGCAGCGTCGCGAACGTCGACGTCGGCGCTGGCGGCGCCGCCTAATCGTCTACACGGGGATCCTGCTCGTGTCGAAGATCATCGGCTGCAATCACCTCTTCTACTACCCGGACTCGAGGGAGTACACGCGGCCTGAAGAGATGCCGGCGCCGTGTGAGGAGATCGAGTTCGAGAGCGCCGACGGAACGAGACTCCACGGTTGGTTCTTGAGGTCGACCGCGGAGGTCGTCCACGGCACGGTCGTCTTCTTTCACGGCAACGCGCAGAACCTGACGAGCCACGTGCGTGCCGTCCAGTGGATTCCCGAGGAGGGATTCCACCTCTTCACCTTCGACTACCGCGGCTACGGCAAGTCGAAAGGCAAGCCCGTGCGCAAGGGCATCCACGAGGACTCGCTCGCCGCGCTTCGTGCCGTGCGGACGATCGAGGGCGTCGACGTCGATCGTCTCTTCGTTCTGGGCCAGAGTCTCGGAGGATCGTGCGCGCTCGCCGCGATCGGCGAGGGACCACAGGATGGCATCCGAGCGATCGCAGCTGTCAGCACCTTCCTCTGGCATCGTGACGTCGCGAATGATGCCCTCGGCGGAACTTGGTTCACCTATCCGCTCGTCTGGTTCCTCATCACGAACGAGCACAGCCCGGGGCACTCGATCGAGCGACTCGGGTCGATCCCGCTGCTCGTCCTCCACGGCGGGGCGGATCGCGTCGTGCGGTCACGAAACGGCCGGGCGGTCTACGACGCCGCGAGCCCTGGCTCCGGGGGCGCTTCGCGAGAGATCGAGGTGCTCGAAGGTGTCGGGCACAACGACATGCTCTTCCGCGCCGGACGGCGGAACGTCGTCGAGTTCTTTCGCGCGGCAGTCGAGGGGGAGCAGCCGTAGACGAGGCGGAGTCTACGCCGTTTCGACGACTTCCCGCTCTTCTTCTGCCGGTTTGCTGGCGAGCTCGGCCTCGGCTTCCGCCAAGCTCGACGTGGCCCCCGACTCTTCGCCGCCCATGCGCTGGGCGAAATCGGCGCAGCTCGCGTCGATCTTTTCGAGCATCGCTCGGTGCTCATCACTGCCGTCGGAGTGACGCACGATCCACGTTCGTACCTCGTGAAGAAGGTCGTTCTGGCGTGTCAGCGTTCCGCGGAGCGCGTCGAGTCCGGCGTTGATCTGCGTGTTGACGTCCTGGAGAGGGGCCGCCTCGCGGAGGGTGCACGGGCGATCCCAGCGACCGCGGACGAGACCCTCGAAGTACGTTCGGAAGCGGTAGATCGGACCGGCGACGCCGAAGTACGCGAAGGCCGCCGAGATCGAGATCAGGATGCCCGCCGCGACCGAGACGCCGAGCTGTGTCCAGTACTGCGCCGTGATCGTGTCGGCCACGTCGCGCGGGAGATTCGACGACGAAGACTGCAGGTCGAGCAGCCCACGCATGCTTCCGATGAGTCCTGCGCCGACGACGAGAATCGTCAGGCCGAACGTCATCGCGAAGACCTTGAACTGAAATCCGCCGGGCGCCCACGGAATGGGCCGGCGTCGGTGTCTCACAGGCTGCTCGGTAGTGTTCGTGGCTTGGCCCATGCGCTTCCCGGTCGTTTTCCGGAATCGGACGAACAGGTGAGAGTGGAGATCCGTACGTACCCTGTTCTCGTCTATCGGAAAGGGCGCGGGAGCCGTTTGAAGTAGCAGGAGTTTTCGGGACATCGAGAGCGGGCGGGAGGAACAGCCACGTGTCGTCGCGATTCCTCCCGCCCGTTCGTACCGTCGTCGACGGATCGTGCCTCAGCTGACGCTCTTGCGCACCGCCTCGAGCAAGTTTTTCGTCAGGCGGATTCCTTCGATCTCACCGGGCTTCCCGCCTTCCCATTCGATACCGACGTAGCCGTGGTAGCCGGCGTCGAGGACGATCTTCATCATCTTGTAGAAGTCCGTCTTGATCTCTTTGCCTTCCGCGTTGAACGAGTTCGACTTGGCGCTGACGGCCTTCGCGAAGGGCATCAGCTCGGTAACGCCCTTGTAGCGGTCGTACCATTCGTTTCCGCCGATGCGGAAGTTGCCGAAGTCGGGCAGCGTGCCGCAATTCTTGTGGTTGACGGTCTTCATCACCTTCGCTAGCCAGGCGCCGTTCGAGGAGAGGCCGCCGTGGTTTTCGACGATGACGTCGATGCCGTAAGGATCCGCGAACTCGGTCAATTTGCGCAGCCCGTCGGCCGCGCGCTTGACCTGCTCGTCGTAGCTGCCGTTACTCGCCGCGTTGACGCGAATCGAGTGACAGCCGAGGTACTGCGCCGCCTCGACCCACTTCTTGTGATTCTCGACGGCTTGCAGGCGCTTGGCCTCATCGCCATCTCCGAGTCGGCCTTCGCTATCGATCATGATCAGGAGGCTCTGTACGCCCTCGTCGCGCGCGCGGATCTTCATGTCCTTGAGAAACGCCTTGTCCTTCGCTTTGTCTCTGAAGAACTGATTGACGTACTCGATGGCGTCGATTCCGAGGCTGTTGGCGGTCTTGGCGAAATCGAGGTGCTTGATCTTGCCTCCGAAGATCGAGCGGTGGAGCGACCACTGCGCGAGCGAAATCTTGAACGGGGCCGCCTTGCCGACGCCGTGATGATCGGCCGAGGCCTCGTTCGTGTGAGTGAGAGCCGCACCGAATGCGATACCGGCGCCGACCTGCGCCGCACGCGAGAAGAACTCGCGTCGATCAGAAGAGCGAGACATGACGTATCCTTGTTCCTCGACGTTGGGAGATCGCGGCGGCGGAAAATGACGTGGGCCGACGCCGAAGAACGGATTGTAACCCGACGGAGACGCTAGCGGAAAGGCGGGGCGGGGGATTCGGGGCTTGTGAGGGCGGGATGGGCGAGAAGGAAAAAAGGGAACCGGTTTCGACTGGCCTGCCGCGGGATTCTGATCGCCGAAACCGGTTCCCGAAGGGGGATTTGAAGACGGTTTTAGCAGCCCGTTGAAAGAGTCGAATCGTCTCGCTTATCCACTCGAAGCGCTTTTTCAACGGGCTGCTGGAGGGAGAGAGATCCGTTTTCGATAGGGGGAAGAGAGTCGTGGTTGTGGTGAGGTGTTGTTGACGAGCTAGACGAGCGAGCTGACGGGGTCGCCATCCGCGGGGTGGAGCGCCGGGGGCACGAATCGCAAGAGGATCGCGTTCTCTTGTTGGAGCCGCTGAACCTCCTCGATGACCGCGAGCTGCGCGCGGTAGTACTCGGCGCCCCAGGGGGTCGAAGCGAGGATGTTGGCCGTGCGCTTGAGGAACTCCAGATCCTTGTCGGTGAGATTCTGCGGTGTCATAGGCTGCGACCTCCTGGTGTCTTCGTCGCTCTGACCGAGATTGCACGGGGCGTGCCCGAACGGTGAGAGCAGCCTCGGTCGTCGCTGACGACGTGGGGGCTATCTCCGCTCCCCGTGCCGGCTTGCGAAGAGCCGGAAGCGATTTGGGCGAGACTCGTTCGAAGTGTGGAGCCGAGGCCGGGAGCCCTGCGGACCGGGGCGAAATCGGCATGGTCCGGTAATCCTTCCCGGGCGGGGGCGGCGTGCGACACGGCCGTGGTATCATGCCGCGATCGGCACCGCCGGGTGTCGTCGTCCGTCGCGAGCCGCCAGCACTCGTCCCTGCATCGCATGATCGATTCGCCCGATTCGAACGGTCGCGAGACCGCGATCGACCGCCTGCGCGGACTGGTCATGGTGCTGATGGTTCACGACCACACGAACGCTTTCTTCGACGCGCAGCACCTGAGCACCGATTCGCTGGCGATTCCGCAACCCGAAGGCGGGTTGCCGCTCGTACCGTTTCTGCTGCGGCTCGTCACGCATCTCTGCGCGCCGACCTTCCTCTTCCTCGCAGGCACGTCGCTCTACTTGAGCGTCTCGAAGAGTCGGGCGCGCGGCGTGAAGGAGTCATCGATCGATCGGCATCTCGCGATTCGGGCAGCGTTTCTCCTCATTCTCGAGGTGACCGTCGTCACGCTCTGTTGGACGCCGCTCTACGGGCGCCCGGCGATCGTCTTGCAGGTGCTCTGGGCGATCGGCGCGTCCCTCGCTTGCATGATCCTCTTGCGCCGCGTACCGGTTCCGGTCGCGGTCGCGGTCGGCGTTCTGTACCTCGTCCTGAGTGATTGGATCGTGCTCGACGTCTGCGGTTGGCAGGACGGCTCGGGGCCGTCGCCGTTCGTCCACGGACTCTTCGTCTCCACGAGCGCGATGATGCTGGGCGATCCCGAGTCCGGGGTGATTCTCGTCGCGTTCTATCCCGTCTTCTCGTGGCTCTCCATGCTGCTTCTCGGCTGGGGTTTCGGTCGTGTGCTTGTTCGAAGGCGCGAGTCGGGAGCGCCGCCGATTCGGCTGCTCGTCGTTCTGGGCGCCATTTCGCTCGCTGCGTGCTTCGCCTTGCGCGGCCAGGGAATCTACGGCGATATGGGACTCGTCCGCAGGGACGATTCCTTCGCGCAGTGGTTCCACGTGAGCAAGTATCCGCCGTCACTGACCTTCACGCTCCTGACGCTCGGGACGATGGCGTGGATTCTCGCGGCGCTTCTCGGCACAGCGAAGTCGAACGGGACGGAACGTGGGCCGCTCATCGTTTTCGGGCGGACGCCGCTCTTCTTCTACGTCGTGCACTTGCCCGTCATCGTGCTGCTATCGAAGATCAGCGGGCACGATCGATCGACGGGCGACGCGATCGACGGCGTCGTCGCGTTCGGCGTGACCTTGGCGATCCTGTACCCGAGTTGCCTAGCGTACGCTCGCCTCAAGCGCAGCCGTCGCGCACCTTGGACTCGCTACCTCTGACCTTGCTCCAGGGATCGCGGTCAGGCGTCGCCGACGAGCGCCTGGGCCGCCTTGGCGATGTCGAACGCCGTCCGATCGCAAGCGAGCATGCGTGCCGTCAGCGAACCGCCTCCCTCCTCGAGAGTGCTCGCACACCACTGCACGTAGAAGCGCAGCTTGTTCTCCGTTCCGGACGGGCGGATCGTCAGGTGGCAGCCGCTCCCTCTTCCGAAGTGGAGCCGGATGCCTTCCTCGGGGAAGAAGCTCGGGGGCGCCTCGGAGTCCGGCGAGCGACCGAGCGTCGAGAGAGCTCCGATGAGCGACTCGAAGTCCGAGATCGGGAAGTTCTTCGGGTCGGCGTACTTCGGCGAGTCGGGGATGAAGATCTCGACGTCGGTGACGGCCTGTCCCGCGAGTTCGAGCGTATCCCCGGCGCAGATGGAGCTCGCGACGCCGAGCGCACGTCGGAGCACGGCGATCTTGTTCTGCGTTCCGGCGACCGTGTTCGGGAACTCGAGCGCCTGGTTCGTGGTCGAGAAGTATCCGATCGCGGGATTCTCGTAGATGCGCTGACGCAGATACGCATCGAGCGTCGAGCCTTCCGACTTCGCGACGGCCGCGACCTCGAGCGCGAGGACAGCGGCGAGCAGCCCGTCCTTTTCCATCGTGTGTCCACGCTTCCCGAGCCTCTCGCCGGGCGCACCGGCGGCGAAGGGGCGCAGCCCCGACCAGTAGCTCTCGTGATCCTCGCGCAGCTCCGCGATACGCGTCGCGAGTGTCGCGCGACCTTCCGACGCCACGAGGATCTCACTCTCGACGAGGTACTCGATCGCCTCACGCACCTCGCTTGTCGAGTATGCGAAGTAGCTGCCGTCGTCGACGCGCAGAATCGGCGATTCGGCGCTCGCGTCGAGCGTGTCCGTCGCGATCGAGAAGTCGCCGTCCGTCTCGAAGAGGCGAAGCAACGTGAAGAAGATCGGGGGCGCGCCACCGATGCTGAACCCGCCGCTCTCCTCGGCGCCGCCGAGATTGATCGAGCCGCGCTCCCAGCCGTCACGAATCTTCTCGGCGACGAGCGAGAAACCGACGGAGGGCTCGATGATCTCGATCTCGAGCGCGGGTGAGAGGCCTCGCGCGTAGTCGGCGAGACGAGCGAGGGCATCGGTCGTCACGTGCGTCTTGACGATGTTGAAGCGCAGACCTTCGGGAAGCTCGCCGGCCGCGAGCTTCTTCGAGAACTGCTCGATGCGGTACGCGACGATGAGCGTCCACGCGTCATTGGCCGAGAGGAGTCGCAGGCCGCCGAAGCCGACCGCGTCGACGTCTTCCTCGGGAACGACGAACGGGATGAGCTGCACGTCACGATCCTTCGTCGACTCGGGTACCTCGTCCACGCGAATCGGAGAGACGACACCGAGGCGATCCGCGTCGGGATCCGTGCCGACGAGCAGATCGACGCCTGCGAAGGCCTCGTGCAATCCACCAGACTGCTCGACGAAGTCACGTAAGACGAGGGCCCAGGCATGGGCGTGACCGGCCGAATTGCCCGGATCGGGAATCAGCGGTTTGGGCTCGTTTCCGGAGAAGCGCGGGAAGATCCCGTCGAGTCGCGCGTATTCGTCGACCGTGCGAGGCGCGGCGAGACCGATCGCCTGCATGCCGTTGGTCAGCGCGGCTTCGCCGTTGCCGTAAAAGGCGCTGTGGATGACCGAGAGCTCCTCCTCGGGGCGACGCAGAACGTGACTCGCTACGTGCGCGGCGTGAGGACCGTGAATGTCCCGGCTCGCGAAGCCGTTCTCCTCGAGGCTGCGGGCTTCCGTGCCGAGGATGACGAGGCGGTGCGCGTCGACCTTCGCTTCGGGACCGAGCAGGGCGCCCGCGTCGGCAGGGTTCCGATCGAGCTCGGAGAGCGGGTCGGCTTCCGTCATCGAGGCGCTGAGCGCGAGAATCTCCGAGACGTCCGCGAGCGTCACACCCGGCGAGCCCTCGCCATCACCGTAGATCGCTCGCTCGACCTCCTTGCGCATCGCCGGATCGAGCTGAGCGCCCGTCTCCGTCGCGACCTTGTAGCCGTTGTAGCGCTCGGGATTGTGCGAGGCCGAGATGAGGATGCCGAGGTCGGCGCGCAGATACGCCACCGAGTACGACATCTCGGGCATCGGCGAGCTGCGATCGAAGACGAAGACCTCGGCGTTCGCGTCGAGCTCGCGCAGGAAGATCGCCGCGACGAAGTCCGCGAATCCGCGGCCGAAGACTCGACTGTCGTACGTGATCGAGACGCGCCGCTTGCCGGCGCGCCGGCAGAAGCGAGCGACGCCGGTGGTCAGGAGCGCGATCGTCACGTTGTTGATCGTGTTCGGACCCTTGAGGATCTCTGCGCGGAAGCCATCGTCGCGCAGCGAGACGAGCTCGTCGTGGGTCAGCGCCGCCATCTGTCGCGGACCCGCCGTGCCGAACTTGACGCGGTCGCGATGGGCCGAGCAGAGGTCCTCCCAGCGGCCGTCGTCGATCGCGCGAACGAGACCGAGGCGCGTGTAGCGATCGAGGTGCTCGCTCGAGAGCCACTCGACGATGCTGTCTCGAGTGAACGTGAAGAGCGCGTCGGGGAACTCCGCGAAGACGCCGCGCGCTTGCTCCTTCTCGAGGTACTGACGCAGACCCGACTCGACATCTCGCTTCAGGTTTGGCGTCTCTTCGCAGATCTTGGCGTGGAATTCGGCCGCCGAGGATTCGGCGCGGAGAGTCTCGAGAAAGGATGTCGTCGGCATCTTGTATTTCCGAGCAGTTCGTCTTTCGGTACCCGATCCGGGTATCCCGGGGGGGAGCTTAGTCGAGTCGACTGCCAGAGTAAATGATGAGCCCGTTACGCACTCGCGTTCAGGCTGAAGAGGCTCGCTGTGCCGAGGCTTTCGACGCCGTATTGCGCTTCCATCGTACGTTTTGCGAGGGGGGCGAGATTTTGCTGAAAGAAGGCGTGGAAGTGTTCGTCGTTCTCTGAAATGATGAGTCTCGATACTGACCTGCGGCGCGTGCGCGGGCCGCAAAAACTGACTAGGAGGAAGGGGAATGAGCAGCGTTCGGCGTCGCCGTCGGCTGATTTCCGGCTACCTGCGTCGTTCGACGTCGGGGCGGGTTTCGATGTCGGGCCTGATCTGCGGTATTGTGGGAGTGCTTTTCTTTCTGGGAGTGGGGGTTTCGCCCGCTCCCGTCTCTGCACAGGGGGAGCGAAAGGCGAAGAGCTCGAAGGACCGCCAGGCTTCGCTCGTGTTCAACACGGCGAGCCGCCTCTACCGTCAGGACAACTGGCGTGACGCCGCCGCGGCCTTCGGTCAATTCCTCGAAAGATTTCCGCGCCATCAAGACGCCACCGAGGCGCGCTTCGCGCGCGGCTACTGCCACAACCGACTCGGCGATCACGCCGCCGCGGTCGCCGACCTCAAGCTCGCCGGACGCGACCCCAAGGCGCGTTGGGCCGGTGACGCGAACTTCTTCCTCGGTCGGTCGTACGAAGCGATCGCTCAGAAGTCGGCCCAAGGCTCGACCGCTCGCTCCAAGGGCTACCGCGCCGCCGCCGCGAGCTACGGTGTCGCCGCGTCGATTCGACTCGCCGCCGCACGCGCGCTCGGTCGTTCGGGCGCGCCGAAGGAGCGCGAGGAGAAGCTCGATGCGTACGTCCAGGCGCTCGTCTCACAAGGTGAGGCCTTCTACCACGGCGGCGTGCCGCAGAGCGCGGCCGGGACGCTCGCGTCCTTGAGCAAGAGTGCCAACCTGCTCGCCCGAAGCGACTCGTATCCGCGAGGTGTGTACTTTCTCGCGCTCTCGAGCTACGCGATCGAAGGGGCTGAGGACGGGTCGACCTTCACGAAGACGCTCGAGAGCCTGACCTGGCTGTCGAGCCGCAACCGCGAGGGGCAATCGTTCTGGGCGGAGTCGGCCTATCTGCAGTCGCGGATCTTCCATCGCCAGCGCAGCTGGTCGGCGGCGATCGCGCTCTACACGAGGCTGATCGACCGAGACGCCGATTCGGATTCCGAGATGCGCGCGGACGCCGCTTACTACCGAGGGCTCGCCTACTACGAGATGGGGGCGAAGAACCCGCAGGGCGGGGCGAGCTCGCTCGCCAAGGCCGCGATGGAGCTCGCGGCGTTTCACCGAGATCATCCCGAGCATGAGCAGGTCGTGCGCGCCCGCTATTACGAGGCGCTCGCTCTCTTCCATCGTGGCGACTACGGCACCGCGGCTGATCGCCTCGCGAGCTTCGCGTCCGACGAGAACATCACCGCGAAGGCCGCGCCTCTTCTGCCGCAGGTATGGCTTTCGCTCGGACAGGCGCTCCTCTTGCAGAAGGAGCCGAACGCGACGTCCGCCGCTGCGGTGCTCGGTCGCTGCACGAGCCTGATCCGCGGTCGCGTCGATAACGACAGCGAGGACGCGTCGCTTGCCAAGAAGCTCGCGCAGTCGCAGTACTGGCGCGGAGAGGCGCTCTTCTCGTGGGCGCTCGAGACCGAGAACGTCGACGATCGAGACGAGCGCTTCGTCGAGTCGGCCGGCTCGTTCATCGAAGTGTCGGGGCCCCTCGGAAGGCCCGTTCCGGAGCTCGCCGAAGAGGCGCTCTACAAGGCCGCCGACGCCTACCTCCGCGCGGGCGAGCACGCCGAGTGCGCCAAGGCCGCGGCGTCTTACCGCGAGACGCACGGCGCGAAGGGGCGTTTCATCGTCGACTCGCTCGCCCTCGCGGGACGCAACGCGCTCCGTGCGCCGGAGGGCTCGATTTTAGAGATCGAACGTCGCGCCGCGCCGACTTACTACGCGCAGGCGGCGAAGATGACGAACGTCGCCACGGACAAGCGTCGCTACGAGTACCTCTCGGGCGTCGCGCACTACTACAACGACGACTTCCCGAACGCTATCACATCGCTCGGCGGGGTCTACGGCGCGTTCGTCGATGATCCTGCGGCAAGAGAGGGGAAGGAGTACGACGAGCTCGCGTTCTTCCTCGCCGACAGCTTCGCGCAGAAGTTCCGCGCGAGCGGCGAGAAGAGCGTCGACGACGCCGACCAGTCCGCGAAGCAGGAGCTGCTCGATGCGGCTGCCCTCTTCGGCGAGTATCTCGAGGTCGTTCGCAAGACGCCGGGCAAGCCCTCCGCGCGTCACGTGCCGACCGCCCGTGTCAATCAAGGGCTCTGCTACCAGTGGGCCGGCGATCTGACGTCGGCGCGCGCAGCCTACGCGGCGTTCCTCAAGGATCACCCGGGCCACGAGCTCGCGCTGCGGATTCGTTTCTCTCTCGCGGGTGTCTCGCTCGACGATGGAGACGAGAAGGCGGCGCTCACTGCCTATCGCGCGGTGGCGACGACGAAGGACCCGAGCGCGGCGAATCACGTCGATCTGATCGTTCGCGCCGGTCTT
>CAYZGY010000012.1:20437-27156 GCA_964478085.1 uncultured Planctomycetia bacterium | reverse complement strand
GCGAGGCTCGAGGGACGAGGACGGCCGCTTCGCGTCCGTCGTGAACCCTCGAGCTAGTCGAAGAGGGGTTTGAGGGAAGGCGAAGACATATCCAATTCTTCCCAAAACAAACTCGAGGTCTCGGCGGTTGTCGCACGGAGCCGGACCACCCGTGAAGAGGTAGTTGAGCAGGAAGATCGCATCGCCGAGATCGGTCGAGTTGTCCCCATTGACGTTCTCGTTGATCGCACCTGGCGGGCAGGCGCGTTCGCCGCCGGCGTGAACTGGCTTCTCTTGGGACGCGAGACCGGCGAAGAAGCTGACGATGACGAGCGACACGACGACGAGGAAGGTCGAGATCGTACGCATGGCGTTCCGTCCTTTCGATGCCGGCTCGGCCTGATGCCCTGACACCATCGCACCACCGCCCGGACCCCGAATCACGCGCGAAACGACTGTGGAGATTCGACGGAATCGATCGCCAGGTCGGCTTTCACACGGAGTGGATCGGAGGGTGAACATGCGAAATCTCGCGGCTCTTGCGGTGCCGTTGACCGCCGTGGGTTGTCAGACGCCGGCGGCTTGGGACCGTGAGATGCGGCTCGGCGGTATCGAGGTCTCCGGCGGGGAGCCACTCTCGCCGTGGGCTCGTGGAGTCCTGATTCGCGAGTTCGGCGGAACGGACGTGAATTGGGGGCAGATCTGGGCCGTCCGACAGCTCCGCTTCGGGAGAGGAAAGAAGGTGCGCCTCCTTCGGGTCCAAGAACGAACGGTGGAGGACATCAACGATCCCTTCTCGCCGTTCGATGATGAGCCGTGCATCGACGTCCGACGAGACAAGAGCGATTGCCGGGATTGAGGCGACGACTCTACTCGAGTAAGCCGTGAACGACGTCGCCATGAACGTCCGTCAGTCGATGCTGACGACCCTGGTACTCGTAAGTCAGGCGCTCGTGGTCGATCCCCATCGTGTGGAGAATCGTCGATTGGAGGTCGTGCACGTGGACCGGATCGCGAGTGACGTTGTAGGAGTAGTCGTCCGTCTCGCCGTAGGTGAGTCCGGGGCGAATGCCGCCGCCGGCGAGCCAGACGGTGAAGCAGCGGGGGTGGTGGTCACGACCGTAGTTCTCGCGCGTCAGCTTCCCTTGGCAGTAGACCGTCCGTCCGAATTCGCCGGACCAGACGACGAGCGTGTCGTCGAGAAGTCCGCGTTGCCTGAGATCGGTGATGAGTCCCGCAGCGGGCTGGTCGGTCTCGCGACAGGTTCCCGTCATCTCGCGCGGCAAATTCCCGTGCGCGTCCCAGCCACGATGGTAGAGCTGGATGAATCGGACGTCGCGTTCGGCGAGTCGGCGGGCGAGGAGGCAGTTGAAGGCGAAGGATCCCGGCGTCTCGACGTCTGGGCCGTAGAGCTCGCGTGTCGCCTTCGACTCCGTCGACAGATCGACGAGCTCGGGCACGGAGCTCTGCATGCGGAAGGCCAGCTCGTACTGCTCGATGCGGTGGAGCGCTTCGGGGTCGCCCGTCTCCTTCGCGCGTAGCGTGTTGAGCTCGGCGATACCGTCGAGCACGTCGCGGCGGAGCTTGCGGTCGACACCGGGAGGGTTCGAGAGATAAAGCACGGGATCGGACGCCGCGCGTAGCTTGACGCCTTGATGCTGCGAGGGAAGAAACCCGTTCGTCCAGAGTCGAGAGAGCAGGCCCTGCGGATTCGGCTTCGCCTTCGTCTTGGAGATCAGAACGGCGAACGCCGGTAATTCCTCATTGGCCGAGCCCAGCCCGTAACTGAACCAAGCGCCCATACTCGGTCGGCCCGGTTGCTGGCTCCCGGTTTGAAGGAGCGTGATCGCGGGGTCGTGGTTGATCGCTTCGGTGAAGACCGATCGAACGACGCAGAGCTCGTCGGCGACGCCACCGGTATGAGGCAGGAGCGAGCTGACCTCGAGGCCGGAATCTCCGTAACGCGAAAAGCCGAATTTCGACGCCGCGACGGGAAAGCTCTTCTGTCCCGACGTCATGCCCGTGAGGCGCTGGCCTTGCCGGACGGAATCGGGCAACTCGGTGCCCTGGCGCTCGCGCAGCCCGGGCTTGTGATCGAAGGTCTCGATCTGCGAGGGGGCACCCGACTGAAAGAGGTAGATCACGCGTTTCGCAGTGGGCGCGAAGTGCGGGGCGAGTGGTGCTTCGTTCGCCTCGGCCCGATCCGAGTCGAGGAGGGAGAGCAGCGCCGCGGCGCCGAGCCCGGTCGACGTGCGACCGAGGAAGTGTCGGCGTGATACCTCGAGCTGAAGTCGTTCGAAGTCCGGGTACATCCTCATCCCTTCGTGATCGTCTCGTCGAGGTTGAGGAGCATCGTCGCGATCGTCGTCCACGTCGCGAGAGCGCACGCGTCGAGTTTCGGGTCGTCCTTCGATTCGCCGACGGCGATGAGCTCTCGTGCCGCGTCGGAATTCGCGGCGAAGTGGTCACGCGTGCGGAAGAAGGCCGACGTCAGGACTTCTATTTCCGCTTCGTTCGGGCGGCGTGAGGTCACGGTGCGGAACGCGAAAACGAGGCGCTCGTGAAAGGTCTCGCCACCCTCGGCCATCGCTATTTGGCCGAGCACGCGTGCCGCTTCGACGAAGGTGGGGTCGTTGAGCAGGACGAGCGCTTGGAGCGGTGTTGTCGTGCGTGATCGTTGCACACGGCAGAATTCGCGCTCGGGGGCATCGAAGGCTCGAAGATTCGGAGGTGGGCACGTTCGCTTCCACCAGGTGTAGACGCTTCGACGATAGAGGTCTTCACCGCTGCTCTGTCGATACGGTCCGCCGCTGTAGTTGTCGTCGCCGACGGCGACCTCGACCCAGAGACCCGCAGGCTGATACGGCCGAACACTCGGTCCGCCGAGGCGATCGACGAGCAGCCCGCTCGCCAGAAGGGCACCGTCGCGAATCATCTCGGCCGTCATACGAAAGCGAGGGCCGCGAGCGTAGAGGCGGTTGTCAGGATCCGCAGCGCGTTGCGCCTCGGTCGAGAACGAGCTCTGTCGATAGGTCGACGAGCTGACGATCGTGCGGATGACGTGCTGAAGATCCCACTTCGCCTCGACGAGCTCGAGCGCGAGCCAATCGAGCAGCTCGGGGTGGCTCGGCGGTGTTCCCTGCGTGCCGAAGTCCTCGAGCGTCTCGACGAGTCCACGGCCGAAGAACTGGTACCAGAGGCGATTGACGATGACACGCGACGTCAGTGGGTGATCGGGTCTCGTCAACCATCGCGCGATTCCGAGTCGATTGCTCGGTGAACCCTCGGGCAGCGTTGGGAAGACGCGGGGAACGGCGGCGCTGACGACGTCGCCGCGTTGATCGTAAGCACCACGATGGAGGAAAAACGTCTCACGCGGTTTCTCGAGATCGCGCATGACCATCGCTGTCGGCACGGCCTTGCGTGCTTCGTCGAGACGTTTCGAGAGGGCTGCACGTTTTGACACCAGCTCGGCTTTCGTGGATGGATCGGCCTGCTCTATATCGGTGGGGCGCGGCGCGAGCGCCTTCTGGAGCGCGGCGATCTGCGCCGACTGCGCGCGCGGCGGCGCCGAGATTACCGGCTTGACGTTTCCGATGTGCTCCTTGTGGTAGCCCTTCTCGGGCACCTGATTGAAGTACGAGAAGAACTCGTAGTACTCGCGCTGCGAGATCGGATCGAACTTGTGGTCGTGACAGCGCGCGCAGCGAAGTGTCAGCGCGAGGAAGACGGTCGACGTGGTATGGACGCGGTCGGCGACGTACTCGAGTCGATACTCCTCGTCGACGATGCCCCCTTCGGACGTGACGTTGTGGTTCCGATTGAAGCCCGTCGCGACTCGCTGATCGACGGTCGCGTTCGGAAGCAGGTCACCGGCGATTTGCTCGGTGATGAATCGATCGTACGAGAGATTTCTGTTGAAGGCGCCGATGACCCAGTCGCGATAGCGCCAGTTGTAGCGCGGGGTGTCGTTGTTGTAGCCGTTCGTGTCGGCGAAGCGGGCCGCGTCGAGCCAGGCGACGGCCATGTGCTCGCCGTATCGTGGCGAGGCGAGGAGTCGCGTGACGACTCGGTCGTAGGCGTCGGGGGATTCGTCCGCGAGGAAGGCGTCGATCTCGGCGAGGGTCGGCGGGAGGCCGGTGAGATCGAGCGTGACACGACGGATCAACGTCTCCAAGTCGGCGGTCGTCGACGGCGTGAGCCCAGCCTCCTCGACGCGAGCGAGGATGAATCGATCGAGCGCTCCTCGTGCCGGATGGGCTCCTTCAACCGTCGGCACGGGTCTGCGCGTCGGCGTCTTCCACGCCCAGTGCCTTTCCGCATCATCGGCGCGAAGCGAATTCGCGATAGCGAACGCAACGAACGCGACGAGAGCCGGTCTGAAATTGCGTAACACGCGTGTATCCGGTCGGAAGCCGATGAAGATTTGTTTCGAACCCGAGTCGGCCCATTATACCTTCGTGGTTCCGAGCGAGCGCAAGGAGAAGTCGTCTGCCCAGGCGAGGGGCCCCGTGGTTCGTTCGACATTCTCGAAACGCACGATTGCCGTTCTGCCGATCCTGCTTCTTGCCGCAGCGGTCGTCGGGGTCACGGTGGGGCGCGTGCTCTGGATCGAGTACGTCGAGCGCAAGCTCATCGCTCAGCTCGAGGATCCCGACTCCGTTCATACGTTCCGACGCCAACGACGACGGCGGCTCCAACTTGTCGGACGCGGTGTTCATCCTTGGCCATCTCTTTCTCGGCGAGCCTGGGCCGAGGTGCGTGGCGAGCGCAGACACGAACGGAGACGGAAGACTGAATCTCTCCGACGGCGTCTACCTCCTCGTCTTTCTCTTCCAAGGGGGCGACCCGCCGCCAGGTCCGTACCCGAACTGTGGGCGTGGTGCGTCGAATCTCGGCTGCGAATCTCCGCTGCGAGGCCTTCGAATCCTGCGAGGTTTGACTCGCAGGTCCGCGCGAAACGAAAAACGCCGCGGCCCGTCCTTCCGAACGAACCACGGCGTCTCCCCAAGCCGATGCTGGTCGGGGTGAATCGATCGTGCTGAGCGCGATCGAGAGGGGGCTTCCCGAAAGCCCCCTGGACTAAATTGTCCACGGCTTGCGGAAGTCGACCTTCTTGAGGAGCTTGTCGGCCTCGGCGTCACCGACGACGACTTCCTTCTTCGGGTCCCACTTGAGCGTGCGTCCGCCGAGGGCTTCGCTGACAAGGCCGAGGTGACCCGGCGTGATCGAGCGGTGGCCTGTCTCGGCAGGGCAGATGCACTCTTTGTTGTTCTTGATGCCGTCGATCCAGTTGCGGTGGTGCTCTGGCGAGTTGTAGGCCTTCTTCGGGCCCGGGTTGAAGCTCGACTTCGTCCACTCCTTGTTCGAGGCCTCGAACGGGCCACGTGAGACGAAGACCCAGCCGTCCTCACCGATCCACTTGCAACCGCGGCGGTGCCTGTTCGAGATGCTCGACTCGATTCCGCCTTCGTACTTGCACAGGACCTCGTAGTTGTACGCCGAGTTCCAGACCGTGCGATCTTCGGGGTACTGGAAGCCGGTCGCCTTGACCTCGAGCGGGCCGCTCTTGTCGCATTCGAGTCCCCAGTGAGCGATGTCGTTGTGGTGACCGATCCAGTCCATCAACTGGCCACCGCCGTACGAGAGATGCCAACGCCAGTTCCAGTGGAAGCGATCCTTGTGGAACTGCAGCTTCGGCGAGGGGCCGCACCAGAAGTCGTAATCGGCGTGACCCGGGGGAGTCGTCGATTCGCTGCTGCCTTTGTGCTTCTTGTGTCCCGTCGGTAGACCGACCTCGACGCGCTTGATCTTTCCGATCAGCCCGTTGAGGACGAGGTTCGTCGCGTGGCGAAACTTGCCCTGCGAGCGCTGCTGACTTCCGGTCTGGAAGATCACGCCGCTCTCCTTGACGGCAGCGACGACGGCCTGGCCTTCGGCGAAGGTGTGCACCATCGGCTTCTGGCAGTAGATGTGCTTCTTGGCTTTCGCCGCCGCGACACAGATCGGGCCGTGCCAGTGATCGGGTGTCGCGATGATGATCGCGTCGATGTCCTTGCGGCCGATGATTTCGCGGAAGTCGGTGTACTGCTTGCAGTCCTTGTTGCCGTAGTCCTTGTCGGCCTCCTGCTTGGCCTGCGCACCGCGGTTCTTGTCGACGTCACAGACCGCGACGACCTTCGTGCCCTTCTGGCGACGAACGCCGCGCGAGTTTCCACGTCCCATTCCGCCACTGCCGACGAGAGCGACGTTGATGTGGTCGTTGGCGGCGACTGCTCCGTTCAGACCGAGGACGCTGGACGGAACGATGAGGGGGGCCGCGACCGCGCCGCTGGCGGCGGCGAGGAATTGACGGCGAGTGGTGCCTTGTCTCTTTTGCATTCTGCTTCTCCGACGATGACTGGTCGTTCTGCGCGTGCCGAGCCACGTCGACACCGACGAACCTGAACCAGCGGATCATTGTAGCTAGCGGCGGACGGTGGTTCATCGAGGAATCTTGCGGCAAGGCGGTGGTTTCGAGGCTTGGCGGGGGATTTTCCCGGCGATGCGTCCTCGCTTCGCGCGTGCTCGGTGATCGAGGGGTAGCTCTTCACGGCCCTTACGCCGGTAGACGTCGACAACCACATGGAGCAGGCGCGGGGTGTCGGAGATTTCGATGACGACGGATTCGACGATCTCCTGATCATCTACGACGCCGAGCGCGCACCGGAGCTGGGGGAACCCACCGGAGTCGACACCGC
>CAYZGY010000012.1:17063-20427 GCA_964478085.1 uncultured Planctomycetia bacterium | reverse complement strand
GTTTACGGGCGCGCGACGGACGGCGGTCGCTTCACTCTTCCGCGTGCAGGTTTTCGGTCGGCGGTCTTTCGTGTCTCGCTCGATCGACCTTGGGTGCGTCTGCGCGAAGCTCGTGCGCTCGGCGACATCGACGGCTTCGACGATGTCGCGCTCGCGATTCCCGGTAACGACGGCAACTACTCCATGCGACCGGGGCGAGTCATGGTTCTTTGGGGGGCGAGCGAGCTTCCGTCGGTCGTGACGCGTGGATCGATTTCGGATTTCGCGACTTCGATCGAGCCGACCGAAGGCGATCCGAGCTTCGCGACTGTCAGCTCGGCCGGCGATCTCAATCTCGACGGTGTTCCGGATCTTCTTCTCGGCGCCTACGAGAAGCCGCGCGACGACGTGCACGGAGTCGGCGAAGCTTACGTGCTCTTCGGACGCCGCGACCTCGCTGAGCAAGAGACCGTCGAGCTCGAGCAGGAGGAGACCTTCATCCGTCTCATCGGCGAGGACGTGCATCACAATCTCGGCGACGTGATGTCGCCCGCGGGAGACTTCAACGGTGACGGCCTACCGGACCTCTGCGTGCTCAGTCCGTTTCCGGGGTTCGTCGCCCGTGAGCCGGACGTCGGTCGCGCGTACGTGATCTTCGGATACGGCGACGGCCGCCCACCGTTTTCGCTCGTCTCGAACGCGCCGGAGCTCGGCCCGCTGCGCGGAGGAACGGAAGTGGTTATCCGCGGAACGGGTTTCGACGCTGATCCCGAGGTTCGGTTCGACGGCCGACCGGCGATCTCTTCGATACGAGTCTCCGAAATGGAGATCGTCGCCGTCTCTCCCTCGCGCGGCGAATCCGGAATCGTCGATATTTCGGTGACGATCGGTGGATTGACGAAGCACCTTCGATCCGCGTTCAGCTACGCCGAAGCGAAGCCGAGCTTCGACTTCGGTCCGCCGAGTCGCGACAAGATGCTGATCGAGGGCGCAGCCGACAGCAGGCTCGGGAAGGTCATGGCGGTCGGAGAGGTCGATGGCGACGGCGACGCCGAGATTCTCGTCGGCTGGGAGGATCGCGCTTCTTGGACGCTCGGCATTCTGCTCGGAGGCGGGCCTTGCCCTCGCGCGTCGATCCACACCGCGATCGAGATCGCGTTCGAGTCGTCGGGTGCGTCGGTTCATCGTTGTCGCGTCGATCTTTTTCCGCATTCCCTTGGCGCCGTGTCAGCGATCAGGGAACATAGTTTCGTCAGCCACGAAGAAGAGGTTTTCGATGTCGAATCGTGTTCCGGTGCTTCGCTTCTTCCTCTTAGTCTTGCTCGTTCCCTTCGCCTTGTCGAATCTCTCGGCCCAAGAGAAGAAGGACGAAGCCCAAGTCGACGACATCAACGGCGCCGCACGGAAGATGCGTCAAGCGGCACGGTCGGACACCTTGCCGCGCGAAGGAGAGCCGGCGCCGGACTTCGCGCTCCAGCTACTCGAGGGATCCTCGCCACCCGACGCGATTCAGCTCGACAAGAAGGGACGCGTGCGTCTCTCCGCTCATCGCGGCAAGAAGCCCGTCGTTCTCATATTCGGAAGCTACACGTGACCGCCCTTTCGTCGCCAGGCCGGGCGCCTGGAGGAACTGTACGCCAAGTACCGTAAGGACGTCGCGTTCTACGTCGTCTACATCCGCGAAGCCCATGCCGCCGACAGCGATTGGCCGATCCGCTCGCCGCAGTCGGTCAATGACCCGCGCACACTGACCGAGCGCATGAAGGTCGCGACGACGTGTGCCAAGGATCTCAAGCTCACGATGCCGATGCTCATCGACGAGATTCAGGATACCGTCGGGCGAAAGTGGGGCGGCTTTCCCGATCGGATGTACATCGTCGGCATCGAAGGGCGTGTCGCTTATCGCGGTGACCGTGGACCTCGTGGCTTCGACCCTGAGGAGATGGAGGACTTCCTCAAGTACACGCTCAAGCGCGGGGGGAAGGCTCCGCTGCGCCGGCGGATTTGACTCGATCTACTTACGACGCACGAGCTCGAAGAGGGCCTGGGCGCGATGGTGACGTCCGAGCTTTTCGTGCGCGCGTGCCGCCGCGCGGCGAGCGCCCCGTCGAGGAAAGGCTCACCGCAGTCTCTCGAGCCCGCCCTCGTGCCGTTCCACGAATCGCTCGCACCGCGAAGGCGCGATTTGCGACGAGATCGCCCAGTGCAGGAATCATCGATCGTAGACTTCGCAAGCCCGACTCTTCTTCTTCCGCCAGACACCACCACTCCGCGAGCATCCTCTTTCGTTCTTCCGGGGCGCAACCTGCGTCCTCGAGTCGGTCGAGCGTCTTCAAAGCCTCGCGACATGAGTGACCGTTCGATGCTCAGGCGAAGAATCGGATCGCCTGCTTGTGGCTCTCGAAGTCGTAAGCCAGAGGTCGATCGTCCTGAAGGAGCTTGAAGTGCTGGACGGCGACGTCCAGTAGCGCGTGGTTCTCACGACTCAAGTGCTTGTTCGCGAGGGGGCGCCGCACCTCCTGCGCAATCTCCTGAACGTCGTCCCACCATGCGTCGCACGCTTCGATCGTTCGCGAGGGGAGGGTCCGGCCGAGGAGAGCGAGCGTTCGGCGTCGTTCGCGAGTGCCGAGCGACACGAGATCCGCGACGAGGCCTGCGAGCTGGCCGGGAAAACCGATCGCCGGAGTCGGGAGGGCCCAGGATGTCGTGTAGAGCGGCTCCCCTCGGTGGACGGCGCCCTTGAAGATCTCGAGGCTCGTGGTCACATCGGCCGCCCAAGTCTCGACGTCTCCGACGAGAGCCGGCAGGGCGCGAGGGAAACGTCGGGTGAGTTCTGTCAACGAGCGACTCGCACGCTGCAAGAGCCGCGCATCGATCACGAGAGTCTCGGTATCGGGACGCTCTCTCGAGCCCCCCATCGCTCGCCATTCGACGGCACCTGCCAGACCCTCACCGACGGGGTAGCCTTGCAGCCAGCCGAGGCCGGTCGAGAGGATCTGACGCACGCGTCGGTCGGCGCCCTTCTTGGATTTCGCGTTTCGATCGGCCGGTCTCATCGGTGGTCCACAACTCACCGCTCAATGAGTTCGAACGAGATGATGGTGCGAGCTCGGAAGAATTCAGCTCTGAATTACTCTCTCGGCTTCGTCGGCGAATCGCTGACGACGTGGACCCTCGAGCCGATTCCCGCGACGAACCGGTTGCCCTCGATCCTCGTCAGGCTGTGAACGGGCCCGTCGACGGGGAGACGTGCGAGCACGTCGACGTCGGATGAGAGCGCGAGCGTGAAGAGCTCGCCCGACGCTCCTGCCGCGCGCACACCCCGCGCCCCATTGGCCCCCACGACCGCCCGGCTCGGTGAGCGCGAGAACGAATAACTGCGAAC
>CAYZGY010000012.1:0-17053 GCA_964478085.1 uncultured Planctomycetia bacterium | reverse complement strand
CGCGCGCAGGTAGCGGTCTGCGCGAGATCTAATACGTGCGAAGGACGCGCCCCTCGCCCGAGGGGAGGCTAACTTTGCCATCGCGACTCGCCGACGCGAGCTGCTTCGAGTCCGGCGAAAAGACGACCGCTTCGACCGACGAGGTGTGCTCTGTAAGGAGGAGAGGCTTGGCAGTTGTCTTCTCGGTCGAAGTGAGAGTGTGAATCGCTACGACACCGTCGACACCAGCGCTCGCGATGAATCGGCCATCGGGTGACGTGCACAGGTCGCGCACGGGCGCGGTGTGCTTGTGAAGAGCTTGACGATTCGAAAGATCCGAGGCGCCGATCGACAAGACGCGGCCGTCGGCGAGTCCGGCAAACACGCGTCGACCGTCTCGTGAAACTTCGAGGGCATAGACGAGGTCGCTGCCGATCTTGATCTCCTCGATGAGCTTTGGGGACTCGTCCTTCGAGATCGAGTAGACAGCAAGCTCGCCACTCTCGCCTGGTACTCCTCCGGCGACCCAGAGTCGCGTCGTCTCACCCGTCCGGTTCGGCCGAATCGCGATGGCGCGAAAGCTCGGACGCACGATCCAGCGTTCTGCGTCGCGCCGATCGACGACAACTCCCGCTTGAGAGCACGAGTACATCGTGCGATCCGCAAAGGCGAGGTCGGTCACCGGTCCCGCGTGAGAGAACTCGGCCAGTGTGATCCAAGATAGAAGCGCGAGGAGCATCGACAACCTCGACGGCTCAGGCTTTTCGTGTCGCGAGCGCGTCGCGAATCGGGCGCGCGCCTTCTTCGACGAGGCGGACCGGGCGACCGTCCGAGGTGTGCGAGACCGTCTCGAGATCGACGTCGAGCGCCGCGAGCGCCGTCGCGAAGAAGTCGGCGGGGGAGACGGGTCGCTCGATCGGCTCTTCACCCCGAACGTCCGTCTTGCCGATCACCGTGCCTCGCCGCAGCCCGGCCCCGAAGAGAAGCGCGCTGTGCGCACGCGGCCAGTGGTCGCGACCTCCGGCGGGATTGATGCGCGGGGTGCGTCCGAACTCGCTCGCGACGACGACGAGCACGCGTTCGGAAAGCCCGCGTCGTTCGAGGTCATCGATGAGCGCCGAGATCGACTCGTCGAGCGCCGGAAGCTTCGGCGGGAAGCCGTACGTCATGCGGGTCTTGATCGTCTGATGGTGATCCCATCCTTGATCTCGGACGAGAACGGTTCGCGCACCCGATTCGACCAAACGTCGCGCCAGCAGGCACGATTGGCCGAGACGATGTCGGCCGTAGCGCTTGCGGCTCTCGGGCGGCTCTTTCGAGACGTCGAAGACTTCCCGTGCGCGTGGCTCGAGCGAGAGCGCGAGTGCTCGTTCGAGAAAGTCGTCGCGCGCGAGCTCATCGCGCGAACGCGGTGTACCGTCGAGTTTGTCGAGTCGCTCCAGGAGCTCGAGCCGGCGTTCGCTATCGGCGCGGGGCGCCAGGTTCTTGACGCGGAAGTTTCCCTTTGAGGGATCGCTTTCGATCTCGAACGGTCCGTGCGTGCGCGGGAGAAACCCGTGATGCCCGTAGGGCGGCGACGTCGGCACGGCGACGTAGGTAGGGAGCCCTGCGACGGCGACGGATGAGCTCGGCGTCTTTGCGTCCGAAGCGTTCGTCGGACCACTCAAGAGCGCGCCGAACGACGGGTAGGTCAAGACGGGCGAGGGACGATGTCCCGTGAGCATGTAGTGCGAGCCCCGGTCGTGATTACCCTCGCCGCTCGTCAGGGAGCGAATGAGACAGCAGTCCTTCATCCGCTTCGAGAGTTTCGGGAGGTGTTCGCTGACGAAGACACCCTCGACGCTCGACTCCTTCGTCACGAGCTCGCCGCGGATCTCGCCGGAGGCATCAGGCTTTCCGTCGAAGGTGTCGAGATGCGACAGACCGCCGTCCAGCCAGACGAGGATGAGCGAACGCTTCGACGCGCTCTTCGCTTGTGCCGCCGCGAGTCGCTCGGGAAGCAATGAAAATGTCGGAGCCGCGATCGACGCAGTCGCGAGCGCAGAGTTCGCGAGGAAGCGTCTTCGTCCGATTTCGGGTCGTGAGGTGTTCATCGTTACTCTCCGCATCTTCAGCGAATCGATCCGAATTCGCGGCTCGCGAGGAGCGCGAAAGCGATATCGCGTCCGGCGATCGTACGGTTCTCGCTATTCTCCAGGACGGACGCGAACGCGTTGAGCTCTTCAGGGCGCGGCGGACGTGCGAGAATCGTCAACCAGAGATCGCGAAGCTGGTCGCGCGCGTCGCCGCGGAAGTCGAAGACCGCGTCCACGTTCGTCTGCCCTGCGTTCAGCGACGAATGGAGGAGTGGCCCGTTCAGTGTCGCGAGCTGTTTCGCCAGCGGCGCGTCGGAGAGCGAGCTGCCCTGGAACGCTGACGGCAAGGGCGGGACGCCGACGACGTAACGCACCGCGCGCTCGAAGCGCAGCGCATCGAGCGAGCGCGATTCGCGGCGCGCGAGAAACCGGACCTCGGCGCTGTCCGGAAAGGAGCGCGTCGATGCCGGATCACTCGAGAGCGCGTAGATCTTCGAGCTCACGATCGCGAGAACGAGGGGACGAAGACGCGTGTCCGAGCCGGCGAAGATCTCGGCGAGAGCATCGAGGAGTGGCTCGTGACTCGCTGGGTTGCTCAGTCGATGATCGTCGACGGGCTCGACGAGGCCGCTGCCGAGGAAGGTCTGGAAGACTCGATTGGCGATCGACCGGGCGAAGAGATCGTGTCCACGATCGAAGAGAAACCGTGAGAGTCGCTCCCGGCGTGCGAGCTTCTCGGAGACCGGCACCTTCAAGTCTGCGGGAAGGAGTCGCGGCGCGACGATATCACCGGTCTTCGGATGAAACAGGAGCCCCTCGCTCATTCCGCCCTCGGGATTCGGGCGTGGATTCGCGAAGAACGCGGAAAACGCGAGGTGGTCTTCCTGCGTCCAGCGGTCGAGCGGGTGGTTGTGACAGCGCGCACAACCGATGCGCGTACCGAGGAAGGCTCGCCCGACGAACTCGCTGCGATCGCGCGGGTCGCTGTGACGCGAGAGGAGCGAGGCACCTCGGCCGTTCGAGTCGAGCGTGCTGTCGACGATCTCGCGAAGTGGTCGATCAGCCCGGACGAGCTCGAGGAGCCACTCGCGCAGGCGAGCGTTGCGATCGACGTTGAAGTTTCGTTGATTCTTCGCCGCCGGAATCTCGAGCCACTGCGCGAGGTGCGCCGCGAAGGTCGTCGAGAAATCGCGCGAATCGACGAGCTTCCGAGCCGTCTTCTCCACACGCGTGTCTTCGGGCAGCGCGAGAAAGCGAGCGAGTTCGCGCGGGGAAGGCGGGCGTCCGGCGAGATCGAGGTAGAGGCGTCGGGCGACCGTGGTCTGAGGAGCCGAAGCCGCGGGCTCGAGGCCGAGCTCGTCGAGCCGCCTGCGCCAGGCCGCGTCGAGAGCCATCGTGGCGCGGTCGCTGTTCCTCGGGGCGCGCTTCCGCTCGGAGAACGGAGCGACGATCGGATGCCGCGCGTGCTCCTGCGAGTAGTGCGCGAAGATCCAAGCTTCTCCGTCACCCGAAATCTCGACTCGGCCGTCTTCATCGACGTGGACGACTTCCGGATTCGACGATTCGAAGACCGTGCGTTCGCTCACGTCGTGACGCTCCTTCACGACGCCTCTGATGAAAGTCGCGAACGCGCGTACGCGATCTCCCTGTCGCTCGATTTCGAGCCCCTCGAGGCGCCGCGCTTCCGACGATTCGAGCGGAGCGCCGCGAGCGATCCACGACTGAATTGCTCGAAAGCCCGAGTGTCTCTCGGGCAGACGGAGTCCACCTCCGTGCGAGGTCGCCTTCGAGGCCTTGCGCAGCAGCAGGCTCTCGCTCGGATCGACATGATCGAGGCGGCGTCCGTCGAGCTCTTCGACGATCGCGTGATGGTCGGCTTCGGGATCCGTGCCGAAAAGGGAGAGCTTGAAGCCGCCGCGGCCGGTCGCGCTGCCGTGGCAGTACGCGGATGAGCAACCGTGACGATGGAGGAGCGGGACGATGTCGTGGCGGAAACCTAACGAGCTCGCTTTCGCGGGCTCGTTCGCATGGACACGCACTCCCGTTCCGTGCGCCCAAAAAGACGTCCAGAGAAGCGCAGCCGTCGACAGGACGACACGCACGGGACTACTTCCCCTCATCACCCGGAGCGTTCTTCTTCGGCGCGTCACCCTCTGCCGGCTTCTTTCGTTCCTTCGTCGATCTTCCGGCGTCCTTTTTCGCGGGAGCCTTCTTGGCAGGACGCTCGACCCCACGCTTCTTGAGGTACTCGCGAGCGAGCTTCTTCGCGTGGTCGCTTCCGTACTCGAGGTGGAGCATCAGCTTGAACATCTCGATCGCCTGCTTCTCGAGCCCCTTGTCCTTACCGACGTAGCCGTCGATGAGGGCGAAGGCTTCGTCGACATCTTCGGGCTCCGAGAACTTGCTGATGACTTGTCGAAGAAGCGCGACGAGCTCGGGGTCCTCGGGGGCTTTTCCTACTCGTTGCTGATTCGGACTCGGTCTCTGGTTCCGTTCGCGACCGGTAGCGGGTCGGCCCTCGGGAGAACGACGCATCGCACGATCACGTCCACCGCCACCGCGCCCACCACGCATTTTGCCCATGCGCTTTTCGTATCCGTTGACCTTTCTTCGCAGCTCTTCGACCTCGCGCCGGAGCTCGTGAAGCTTGATCGACAGATCGAGCGCGTGCTCGCGAAGCTCCTCTGATTCCTTCGGCAGCTTGGTGCGGTAGGCTTCGCGAAGCGACCCCGTCACCTCTTCGACGAGCTTTTGCAGCTCGGGGACGTCGTCCGGATTCGTGTCCGTGTACGCCACTGATCGACAGACCTTGCCGTCCTTCATCGTCACGAGCGTGAGTGTGCACTTTCGATTGAGCGCAAAGCCGCCGGGCCCTTCGATGCCATCGAGGCTGAGGACGAGCGGATTCGCGAGCTTGACCGCGTTCGAGACGGTCTTGATGCGCTCTTCACCTTTCGTGCGGTCCGTGTGTAGCATCACCGTGAATGAGCGGAAGCCGAGCTCCTTGTACTCCTGCCCGAAGCGGTCGAGGCCGTGCACCATCGGAAGGATGTTTCGGCTTAGTTCGTGTATGAAGAGAATCGCGCCGGGGCCCTTTCCGATGAGCTTGACCGCATCGAACTCCTTGCCGGCTTGCGGCCCCGTGGCGGCGTAGGCCTTCACGGGCGTGAGCTCGCTCTCGGCGCGTGGACCGGAGATGAGATCTTCGTCGGCGCGAGCCGGACTGGCGGGAGAGATGATGGCGAGCGGTAGGGCGACGCACGAGAGGACGGCACAAGAGAAGGTAGTGACGCTCGAAATGCGCATGAGGGGCTCCTTCGAGGAGATGGGAAAAGGCCGACGTTCAGCCCATCGTCCATCGCGCGATCGGAGGAGTCAATCTTCACGATTCTCGGGATTGACGCTACCATCACCCGAGGACGGGGGTTCTTTCTGAGGGTCAGGTTTTCGACTACGATATTCGGAATGAGGAACTCGAAAGAAGAACGAAGAGTCGAGGGCGCCCGTCGACGACGAATCCGTCCTGCGTTGCTGGTTCTTTCCGTCTCGGTCAGCGTCCTCCCTCTCACGATTCGCTCGGAGGAAAGCGCACCCAAGAACGGGGAAGGTGCTACGTCTCTTGCGGCGGGGGCGCGCCTCTACGACACGGTCGCCCCGGGCGTCGTCGGCATCGCCGTTCGAAACCTCCCTCGCTCGCGACCAGGTAGTGGCGTCACGCACTTCGGCACGGGGACGATGATCGATCCCTACGGACTCGTCTTGACGTCGATTACCGTCGTCCCGAAGGGCTCGCGGTTCGTCGAGGTCTTTCTGCCCGGCGGTCGTCTCGCGAGCGCGCGCATCGTCAAGATGGTCTCCGACAAGGAGATCGCCCTGATTCGCATCCTCGATTACGAGAAGGTCGTCCCGAAAGGATCGAAGAGACTTCCGTACTTGAAGCTCGCTTCGAGCAAATCGGTGCGGGTCGGGGACGCGGCGTACAGTCTCGGAAACGCGTTCCACAGCATCGAGGAAGACGATCAGATCTTCGTTTGCTAGGGTATTAGCTCCGCGCGCCTGAAGCTCGAAAAGAAACACGTCGAGTCTCCGTACGTCGGCCCCGTGCTGGAGACAACGGCAGCGCTCAATGGCGGGATGGACGGTGGTCCGCTCGTCGATGCGCAAGGTCGTCTCATCGGCCTCCTGATTCTGAACTTCTCGAAACATCGCTGGCTCGGCACGGCGATTCCGTCGGACGTGCTCAAGCCCGTGCTCAACGCGGAACGAGCTTGGTTCGATGATCGCAGTGGCGCGTACAAGGCGAGCGCGGGATTCGAAGCCGTGCAGATTCATCGAGATCGTCACGTGCGTGTCCTGAACGTGCAGCCGAAGTCACCTGCAGCGAGTGCCGGTCTGCGCAAGGGCGACGTGATCCGCGAGTTCGACGGCAAGCCGCTCGAGAAGCTCGCGCGGATGCACGAGTGGTTCCGCAAGGCCGACGCAGGTAATCGTGCGAGGCTCGTCGTCGAGCGCGACGGAAACACTGAGAAGATCGAGATCGAGCTCTGGGGGAACTTTTAGTGAAGCGGAATCTCTGCAGTATTCTCTGGAGGACGGGGTTCTCGAGCTGCGTGCTCCTCGCCTCGCTCGCCGCGAATTCCGTCTTCGCGATCCCTCGTGACACCGAAGCCGGAGAGAAGTCCGTCGCGTCGAAGCGGGCGCCGAGCGAGAAGCCCGGAACGCTCTTCGAGCTCGCCAAGACCGTCGAGCCGTGGGTGGTGGCGATTCGTGTCGACCGAAAGAAGGACGTCGTCGTTCCGCGGGACGAGCTTCCCTTCGGTGGCGCGGGAGCTCTTCAGGGCGCCCAAGGAGAGACGAAGGATTACTTCAAGCGGCCGAAGGGCTGGGCGACCGGAATCCTGATTGATCCCGCTGGATTCGTCGTGACGACGCACTACAACGTGCTGGGCGACATCCGCTCGATTCACGTGAAGGTTGCTGGCGGAGCCGAGCGCGCTGCGAAGATCGTCGCGCGAGGTCCGCTCGACGATATCGCGCTGCTCAAGATCGAAGGTGATGAGCCCGTCGTCTCGAAAAAGAGATGGAAGAGCGTTCCGTGGTCGAAGAAACGTGTGCGCGCGGGCCAGTTCGTGTTCGCGCTGGGACGCTCACCCGATCCCGGACGCATGACGATCACCGAGGGCGTCGTCAGCGCGCTCGGCCGCAACGGTGGCCGAGTGATGCAGGTCGACGCGAAGCTCAATTACGGAAACGTCGGTGGGCCGCTCGTCGACCTCGACGGCAAGATCGTCGGGGTCTCGGCGTTCGTCGGCCACACGTATCCGCAGTGGGGGTTCAACTCCGGGATTGGCTTCGCGACCACAGCGCGGACCGTCGAAGACATTCTGCCCAAGCTCAAGAAGGGTGAGGACGTCTCCGCGTTCGATATTCCGTTCCTCGGCGTTCAGTCCGAACCCGTGAGCCCGGACGTCGAGGGCGCACCGGTCCTGATGGTCGTCCCGGGTTACTCCGCCGAACGTGCGGGCGTGCGCAAGGGCGACGTGATCATCGAGTACAACGGAAAGCCGCTCAACAACTTCGGCCAGCTGCGCTACCAGATCTTCTCCGCACGGATCGGTGACGAGGTGACGTTCAAGATTCGTCGTGGCGAAGAGGTGCTCGAGCTCAAAGGCAAGCTCATGCGGAGGAGCCCGAGGACATGAGAAGCGCAACGAATCGAATGCAGGGACTCGTGCTCGCGTTGATCGGGATGGTCGCTATCGCGGCCGCATCGCTTTCGACGGCGCACGCCGAAGAGGCTACGAAGAAGGCTTCGGCCAATCCGACTTCGATCGACAAGCGTGCACCGAAGACGCAGATCGATCGGCTGCGAGAGCTCGAGGCCGCGCAGATGGCTGCTGTCGAGCGCACGAAGTCGGCGTTCGTCTTCCTCAAGAGCATCCAGGGCGGCCGACGCGTCAACGGCATCGCGAGCGGTTCGGGATTCTGCATCAGCTCCGACGGATACGTGCTGACGAACAATCACGTCATCGCGGGAGCCGACGAGGTGCAAGCCTTCCTGAGCGGAGGGAGGTTCTTCCGCGCCGAGATCGTCGGACGTGACCCGATGGGCGATATCGCCCTCCTCAAGCTCGAGAATGCCAAGGACCTTCCGTACCTCGAGCTCGGCGACAGCAGCAAGGTGCGGCCCGGCCAGCGCGTCTTTGCGCTCGGTGATCCGTTTCTCATCGGGTCCGACCCGATCTTCGCAAGTGGTGCGCCGCCGAATTTCGAGCCTTCCGTGTCGACGGGCATCGTCAGCGCCATCCATCGCTACAGCGACATGTACAACGACGCGATCCAGGTCGATCTCGCCGTCAACCGAGGAAACTCGGGCGGACCGCTCCTGACGCTCGACGGCAAGGTTATCGGCGTCAACGGGAAGATCGAGGTGCGGTTTTACATCGGCATCAACACCGGTGTCGGTTACGCCGTGCCGTCGAACCAGATCAGCCGTTTCCTCGAGCCGCTGCGCGGAGCGAAGGGCGGCGTCGTTCTTCGCGGTTACATCCGTGGCCTCAAGGTCGGCGAGAGAAGCGATGACAAGCCGGGTCTTCCGATCATCGGTGTCGAAGAAGACACGCCGGCCTCGAAGGCAGGCTTCAAGCCTGGCGACTTTCTCGTCCGTCTCGGCGGATTGCGCGTCCCGACTCGAAGTCGCTACCTCGGCATCCTCGGAACGTACCCCGCGGGCGAGTCCATCGCCGCAGCGGTCGTCCGCGGTTCGGAGAAGCACGATTTCACGGCAGTTCTCGTCGCGCCCGGGTCCGCTTATCTCGGCCTGGTTCCACAGAGCGTCACCGACGGCGTCGTCGGTGTCCGCGTAAAATCCGTCGTCCAATCGGGACCGGCCGACCGAGCCGGGCTCGAGGAGGGCGACATCATCGTCTCGTTCGCCGGTGAAAAGATCGAGACGACCGCCCACCTCAAGAATCAGTTGAGGAGGCGGCGTCCCGGCGACGAAATCCCCGTCACGATCATTCGAGCCGACAAGAAAGTCGAGCTCCAGCTGCTGATCGGCGGCAACGCTGAGTGATGTTCATGCGCTACATCGATTCTCGTCGAGCGACCGCGGTCGCCTGTGCTTTCGTTTTCGTGTTTTCGATGGTCGCCTTGCCTTCGGGGCAGGCAGAGTCTTCCGAAGCGAAGGACTTCTCGAAGCCCGGGCCGTATCCCGTCGGTGTCCGCACGGTGGTCCTGGTCGATGAGTCGCGTGACGATTCGTACAGCAAGAGCAAGCGGACTCTAGTGACGGAGATTTGGTACCCCGCGGTCGACGCGGCGCGCGGTGGGCCGTCGACGAGCTTCAGCGCGTTTTTCGGTGAGCACCAGGAAGGCGCGCGCCTCTTCGCCAAGCACTTCGGTGGGAAGCTCGAGGAGGTCGATCAGCGATTTCGCTCGCTCGGTGTGCGCGACGCGAAGGTGCGCGAGGGGAGCTTTCCGCTGCTGGTGTTTTCGCACGGCAACGGGGGCGTACGTCACCAGAACGTCTTCCAGGTCGATCATCTCGCGAGCCACGGATACGTCGTCGTGTCGCCCGACCATACCGGGAATGCAGGAGTGAGCCCTCTGCCCGGAAAGGCCTTGCCTTACGACCGCAAGGGACGAGGCGCGTCGGCGAAGGACCGACCGAAAGACGTCTCGTTCGTCATCGATCAGATGCTGGCACGGCACGGCAAGTCCGGCGATTTTCTCGAGGGCCATGTCGACGCGGATCGCATCGGCGTCCTGGGCCATTCCTTCGGTGGATTCACGGCGTGCAAGGTCGTCGAGAACGATCCGCGTGTCAAAGCGATCGTTCCGATGACGGTGGCTTACGGCAAGCGCACGAGTGTTCCCGTCTTCGTCATGCTCGCCGAGAGAGATGCGACTCTCGGTGCTGCCGGGAACACGGTTGCGAGGATGTACTACCAGTCCTGCCAAGGGCCGAAGCATCTCCTTTCGCTCAAGCGCGGCGGTCACTTCAGCTACACGGACATGGATCACATCAATCCGACCTTCGGTGACGGAATCGGCAGACCGAAGCGTGGCGGCGAGCCGTACCTCGCGATGGATCGTGCGAAGTCGATCATTAACGCATATTCGCTGGCGTTCTTCGACGCGTACTTGCGCGGTGACGCCCGTGGGCGCGCGTTTCTCTCGCGAAACGTAGATACCGACGAGATCATTCTCACCGAAGACGACGCCGCGCCGACCGCCGTCGCAACCGCCGTCGCAGACCAGAAGGGACGTGCCGCGGGCGCCAAGAAGCCCGCCGCGGGCGCGAAGAAGCCGCGTAAGCCCGCTCCGCCTCCGAAGCCTCGCGTTCTCATCGTCACGGGAGATGATGTTCCCGCGCACAATTGGCGCGAGACGACACCGTTCACGCGCAAGCTGATCGAGTCGAGCGGTCTGGTCGACGTCTACGTTGCCGAAGATCCGAGGATTCTCGAGACGAGCGCCCTCGAGCGCTACGACGTCGTCGTGCTCAATTTTCGCAATCCTCCGCCGCGGGATCCCGGGGACAAGGCGCGCGCGAATCTCGAGAAGTACGTCCGCGAGGGCGGAGGGCTCATCGCGATCCACTTCGCGATCTTCGCGTTCCCCACCTGGGACAAGTATCGCGAGATTCTCGGACGTGTCTGGGTCGGCCGATTATCGGGAAAGAAGATTTCCGGCCATCCGCCCCGGGCGAAGTTCGAGGTCGGCATCGTCGATACGGACCACGAGATTTGTCGGGGTCTCTCGAAGTTCGAAGCGGACGACGAGCTCTACTCGAAGCTTCAGGGAGACGCGAAGATTTACGTTGTGCTCGACGCGTTCTCGGCTTACAGCGAGAAGCGCGAGCCTGTCGCTTGGACACGCGAGTACGGAAAGGGACGAGTCTTCGTCACTGTTCTCGGACACGACGTCGCGGCAAGAAGCGTGCCTGCTTTCGGCGTTCTCTTGCGCCGAGCCGTTGCTTGGGCGGGGAAAATCGCGCCTGTTAAAAACTGACAGGGTCAGTCGACCGGCCGACATCTCTCGGGTACTCTTCTCTGCGCTCCATCCAAGGGGGGACGGAACGTTTTTCGGCAGTTGAAGACATTGAGGGCAGGTTAGACGGCCTATGTGCGGTATCTACGGACTCTTGTCCGCGCGGGATGTTTCCCGTGCGCCGGGTGACGAGCTGTTCTGTTGTGTCGAGACGTTCGTGCAAGCGGGTCGCGTAGCGAACCTCGCCGAGACGCTCGCGGACGATAGCGCGAGCGAGCAGCTCGTCGCGCGTGCGTCCGAGCTTCAGGCGGCCGCGCAGTATTGGACCGGTCGCGCAGCATCGATTCGTGTCCTGACCGATCTCGAGCTCTCGATGCGCATCGAGGCCGCGGCCTCGCGCCTCAGCGCGTGGGTCGAGGAGGCCGAGGGGCTCCTGCGGAAAGGCGCGGATGAGCTGCAAGCGCATCTCGAGGTCGTCAATCGGCTCGTCGTCTCCGGAAAGGACGTCGCGTGGCGTCTCGAGAAGGACGTTCTCGAAAACGCGACGTCGGTGCGTTCGCTCGTCGAGAGCGAATCCGAAGTCGTCCTTTCGCGCGCCTGGGAGCTCAACATGGTTCTCAGCAGCCTCGATCGCCTCGAGGTTCGCGGGCGCGATTCGGCCGGCATCGCGGTTTACGTCTGGTTTCCGGGCGACTCGGAGCTCGAGAGCTTCCTCGACGGGCCGAGCGACGAATCTGCGTGGCGACTGCAGCTCCAGTCACGATGGGACGAACGCTTCACCGACGGCTGCGTCATGCGGCCCGCCGGATCCAAGAACGTCCTCCTCTTCACGTTCAAGGTCGCGAGTGAGGTCGGGAAGATGGGCGACAACGTCGCCGCGCTTCGCCGTCGCATCGAGTCCGATCAGCTTTTCCAGGCCGTGATTTGCGAAGCCGACGTTCAATTGCAGGCTCTCGCGCACACGCGCTGGGCCTCGAACGGTGTCATCTCGCTCGCGAACTGCCATCCGGTCGATAGCGGATTGAGCCGGCCGGTCAGTGAGGGCGTCGAAAACTCCGGTCGACTCGTGGCGGTTCTCAACGGAGACATCGACAACTATCGCGAGCTCGTGGAGACGTACGTCGACGGCCAATCGAAAGCGCTCCATCCGGCGATCACGACCGACGCGAAGATCATCCCTGTCGTCGTCGCACATCACCTCGAGCGTTGCGGCGATCTCGAGCAGGCGTTTCGCCGTGCTGTCGACGAGTTCGAGGGGTCGATGGCGATCGGCTTGATGGTGGCCGATCGACCCGGCGAGTTCCTTTTCGCGCAGAAGGGGAGCGGCCAGGGCCTCTTCTTCGGTCTGGCGGGCGAGTCGGTATCGGTCGCGTCGGAGATGTACGGCGTCGTCGAGTTGACCTCGTCCTACGTCAAGGCCGAGGGTGAGCGCGTCGAGGGTGGCGAGATCTTCCGCGTTCGCAACGTCGGAGGTGTCGAAAAGCTCGACGTCGAGTTGGCCGAGAACGACGAGTTTGCTGTCGTCGAAGATGAGCGTCACCGTGTCGCGGAGATCACCACTCGCGATATCAACCGCAACGGTTTCCCGCACTTCTTCCTCAAAGAGATTTCAGAGTCGGTCGATAGCGTCGCGAAGACGCTGCGCTCGAAGTTCGATGTCGACGAGAATGGTGCCGTTCGCTCGCGACTCGGTGAGGAGTCGATTCCTCCGGGTCTCGTCGACGGTCTGCGGGACGGCACGGTGCGTCGCATCGTCGTCGTCGGTCAGGGAACGGCGGCCGTCGCTGCACAAGGTGTCGCACACCTGCTCGATTGCGCCTTGGCTTCCCTGCCGCAAGGTGTCGCGGTCTCGGCGGAGAAGGCGACCGAGTTTTCGGCGCACCGTCTGACCGACGACATGTCCGATACGCTCGTCGTCGCGGTTTCCCAGTCGGGAACGACGACGGATACGAACCGTACGATCGACCTCGCGCGTCAGCGTGGGGCTTGGGTCGTCGGCATCGTCAATCGGCGCAATTCGGACCTCGTCTACAAGTCGCACGGGGTGCTCTACTCGTCGGACGGTCGCGACATCGAGATGTCCGTCGCGTCGACGAAGGCATTCTACGCACAGAATGTCGCGGGACAGATTCTCGCGCTCAGTCTCGCGAGCGCGCTCGGATCGCTCTCGGCCTCCGAGCTCGAGCGAGCCGTTGCGGATCTCGAGGCGCTACCCGAGATCATGCGAAGAACCCTCGAGTTGGGCGAGCAGGTCCGCACGCTCGCGCGTGAGCATTCGCTTCTGCGCCGACACTGGGCGGTCGTCGGAAGCGGCGGCGCCAAGATCGCGGCCGACGAGATTCGAATCAAGCTCAGCGAGCTGTGCTACAAGTCGATCGCGCTCGACTTTCTCGAGGACAAGAAACACATCGATCTCTCGAGTGAGCCCTTGGTGATTGTCTGCGCTGTCGGTATGGCGCCCGAGGTCGTTTCGGACTCGGTCAAGGAAGTCGCGATCTTCAAGGCGCACAGCGGTATTCCGCTCGTCATCGCGGAGGAGGGACAAACCGAGTTCGAGCCGTACGCGGCCGGAGTCGTCTACGTTCCACGCTACGTAGGTGCGCTCTCGTACCTGCCGGCGACCATGGTCGGGCACCTTTTCGGTTACTACGCCGCGGGAGAGCTCGATGCGAACGCAGATCGTCTGCGCCGACTTCGTTCGTGCGTCGTCACACTTCAGGACGACCGTGGCTACGGTGACGACGTCGCGGGAGAGATCCTCGAATCCGTTTCGACGAGCGAAGCGAACGTTCTCGTCGAAATCGATCAGGCGCTCGAAGGAGGTCGACTCGACGGCGGACTCGACGTGCAGCGCGCCGTGAAGCTCTCGCGAGCCATCGATCTTTGTCTCGGCCGTGTTTCGGTCGATGCGTTCGGTCGTTGGAAATCGTCGAGTGGAATCATCGACACGGTGCTCGAGAGCTTTTCCGAAGCCATCGGTGAGCTCTCCCGCCCGATCGACGCGATCAAGCACCAGGCGAAGACGGTCACCGTCGGCATCTCGCGTGGTGAAGTCTCGACGACCGAGGAGGGCACGATTTGGCGTGCGCTTCAGGACCTCGACGTCTCGAAAGACGATCTCTTCGAGAGCCATCGAGCGTTCTTGAGCCTCTTCGATCCGCTCGTCTCCGAGATTCCGGGCGCGACGCGTTACGGTGTCGAGCATCTGGACCCGCTCGGTCGCCCGACCGACGAGACGACCATCGTCGTCGAGAAGAAGGCGGGTACAGCGCGGCTGATCGAGTCACGCAACGAAACGGCGCAACGGCTCTGCGGAAGCAAGTGGACGGCCGTGAAGATTCGCGATGTCATCCTCGGACATGGGCACGCCGACGGTCGAAAGATCGTCATCGTTCCACTCGTCGGAGAGTCCAGCGAGGGGCAGGTCGTCGTGCTTCACGTCGAGCTCGAGGATCAGGGCGAGCGCGACGTTCGTCTCAAGGCGCTCGCAGGACGCAGCGAGTTCTTCGATCGCCTGAAGGGCGCCGTTACCGAGTTCAACCTCGAGTGGGAGCCGGCCCTGATCGACGCGGTCGACAACGAGACGCTGTTTCTCTCGTTGCCGGAGTCGGTGGCGGAGCAGCTGTCGAGGGCTTGTGTTTGATTTGGTTTGGTCGCTTGGTGGCTGGTCGTTCGCCACAGGTACGGAGTGCGGCGGTCACGGCCGACCTCGCCCCCTCGAGCTTGATGGGGCTCGGACTCGGACGCTGGCGCGTAAATCGAACGCTCGCTTGTTGCGCGGTCGTGCGGCTGGCCCATTGACCGCCATTCCGACTTCCCCAAACAAGCTCGAGCGGAGTCCACAACCACGCTCCTCAGCGGTTCCTCCGCAGAGGAGCCCCGGTTGTGACGCAGATCGAGTCTCGCGGCGGGTCGCCGCGACGTGACGGTGTCTCGACATTCGGCGACGAGGGACCGCGGAAGCAGTCTTCGCGCTCTCAGATTCCGAGCTATCGAGAGCGAGTCCTCATCAACACGTACTCGCCGCGGATTCCCATCTGCCCGCGGAACACCTCCTCGAGGTGCGAGTACGTGCCGGGGAACTGTGTCTGGAGCCCTTCGACCTCGTCGCTGCGCGCGAGGAGGTAGGAGGACTGGGGTGCAGTAAGAAAGGCTTGGAGAGCGTCGAGAGCCTTCTTTGCGGCGTCGTCTCCCTCGCGTGCGATCCGGAGCTGCTCTAGATGCGGGACCTTCCTCTGAGGCAGGTAATACTGCACAGCCGCGGGTCGGTCGGTTCCGAAAGTGACGAGATTTGCTTCACCGATCGATTCGTCGACGCGCTCGATGAACTTTCGTGCGGATTGTACCGGATTGAGCGCGGTCAAGAGGAAGCTCGCGATGAAGAGCAGGAATACCGACGCGCGCGCGAGCTCGAAGACGCGTCTGGATCGATCGGGATGATCGACCTCTTTGCGTACTCGCTCGGCCGTCACCCAAGCGGCGACTCCTCCGATGGTGAGGAGGAACAGGATCGCCATGCGCCTCTCGTCATTCGCGAGGAGCTCTTGGTACCAGGCCGCCGCATCGACCTTCTCGTGCAGGCCCGCGAGCGAGGCACACGCGAGAACGAGGGCGAGAATCGCCGGAACCTTGAGCGCCCACGGAATGAATCGGAAGAACTGGTCGCGGAGGTAGTCTTCCCAAAGCGAATAGGCCTTGCCCGACTCGAGGAAGCCTGCCGCTGTCATCAACGACGCCGCTGGCAAGACGAGAAGCAGGTAGCTCGGCCCCTTTGTCGCCGCGAACGAGAGCACGATCAGGCCGAAGAGGAAGAAGAGGAGAAACGCACGCTGCCCTTCGCGTCCTAGCCGGTCCTTCGAGTGGAGAAGGCCGAGCGGGAGAAAGAGCCCCCACGGAAGGAACACGACGAAAACCGCGAGCAGGTAGTAGTAGGGGGCGCTCGTGTCCGAGAGACCGCCGGAGAACCACTCGACGTGCGCTCGGTCCCAGTGATGCTCGACGAGGGTCGGGCCGAGGTCGGTCGACGCGTAGATGTATCCGTACCAAGCTCCGGACGCCGCGAGCGAGAGTAGAAACGCGCCGCGCATTCCCGATCGCGCCAAGGCCTGCTTGGTCGCACCGATTCCGCCGCCGAAGAAGTGCTGCAGGATCAGTGGTGGGACGACGAAGAGCATCGCGAAGACGACACTCCAAGTTAGCGACGCGACGATGAGACCGGCGCAGCCGAGCCACTTCCAACGAGGGGCGCTCTCCTCTTTGCCTGCGAGGACGAGTCCACCGAACGCGCACTGCACGCCGAGCGCAAACAGCATCTCGCTGCCGATCCACGCCGATCCGAGGAAGAAGAGGAGCGTGCTCCCCTGCATCGCGAACGCGACGAAAGCGATCGCCTCGCCGAAGAGCCGTCGTCCGATCGCGAAGGTGAGCCACAGGCTCGCGGCCGCCGCGAGAAGACTCGGGAGGCGATACGTCAGGTGCGCGTCGAGTCCGGGAATCGATCCGGCGAGTGCCGAGAGCCAGTAGGTGAGGGGTGGATTCGTCAGGTAGGGCAGGTCCCCGAGTGTCGGAATGAGCCACGAACCTGTCTCGCTCTCTCCAGCAACCATCTCGTGGGTCACCTCGGCGTAGATCGCCTCCTCGCCCCAGAAGTCGCGACGCGGAGCGTTCCAGATCGCCAGGATGGCGAAGCCGAGCACGAAGAGAGGGACGTACTTCGTCGCCGCGAATCGCGTCTCTTCGTTCGCAAGCGCGGAGCTTTCGGTAGTCGCGCTTTCGGATGCCTGGTTCGCTTCGGAGTTCGCGCCGGCGGGGACGACAGCTCGAGTTTCGGCGTCGGAATCTGGCTGAATGCTCGGTTCGGGAAGGACCATGTTCTTCAGTGAGATGTTCGCTCGGTCATGGCGTCAGGACGTCGCCGACCCGCTACACTACCCGGCGCTTCCGGGCGGTCGAGTTCGTTTTTCGACAAAACCTGCAGATCCCTCGCGATTCCTACGCGTCTTGGG
>CAYZGY010000011.1:19968-27196 GCA_964478085.1 uncultured Planctomycetia bacterium | reverse complement strand
GCGAGTGGGAAGACCTGCGCATGGCGGTCTACGCGGCGATGATCGACTCGATGGATCAGAACATCGGTCGCCTCCTCGAGACGCTCGACCGAATGGGCGTCGCGAAGAACACGATGGTCCTCTTCCTCTCGGACAACGGCGGCTGCGGCGAGCAGCTCCGCGGCGATCGTCCCGAGAATCCGCCGGGCCCGAAGGAATACTACACGACGTGTGGTCCCGGATGGGCCTGGGCGCAGAACACTCCGTTTCGGCGTTTCAAGGCGTGGGTCCACGAAGGCGGTATCACGACGCCGCTCATCGTTCGCTGGCCCGCTGTCGTCAAACCCGGAACGAGGACGGCCCAGGTGGGGCACATCATCGACTTTCTCCCGACCTTCGCCGAGACCGCCGGCGCGAAGATTCCGACGAAGCGCGGAGACGAGGATCTTGAGCCCGTCGACGGCCTCAGCCTGCTGCCGATCTTTCGTGGCGAGACGCGAGCCGGGCACGAGAATCTTTTTTGGCAATGGGCGGGAAACCACGCCGTTCGGCAGGCACAATGGAAGCTCGTCTGGGAGAAGCCCGAGAAGCGATGGGCGCTTTACGATCTCGTTCAAGATCGGACGGAGACGAAGGATCTCTCGAGTGACGAGGCCCACACTGATCGTGTGAAGAGGATGTCCGAGGCGTACGTCGCCTGGGCGAAGAAGGTCGGCGCGCCGATTCCCGGTGCTGAGAAGCGCGGGAAGAAGTCGAAGAAGACCAAGCCGATCGCGGCAACCGAGAAGAAGTAATCACGAGAAGAGGAGCAGAATCGTGTCGACGTCCCAAGAGGCGTGGAAGGAAGTCCTCGCGCGAACGGACATCCCCGAGAAGATCCGCGCCTGTCTGCGGCGAATCGCTCAGGAAGCTTGGGCCGAGAGCCTCTTTCCGCACGCGCCGCAAGCCGAAGCCGTGCTGTTGTCGACCCAGGACGATCACTGGAAGGCCGTTCAGGCACCGGGCGTCCAAATCGCGCTCGACGCATCGAGTGGAGACGTCGTCGCGGCGGTCCAGGATCGCTTCGGAAAAGGCGCCGTCGAGAAGATCGAGGAGGGCCCCCCGGGCAACGAGGTTTTTGCGCGCGTGCGGGAGCACTTGATTCCGCCGGATCACGTCACATAACGCGGCTCTTGAGATAAGAGGGCTTACGCGGCGGCCGCGATGCAGAACGCGACCGTGAAGCACGTCACCGACGCGAAGGTCGCGAAGAGCGAGTTGAGGTGCGCCGCGACTCGTTCCTGAACGAGGAAGTCCTTGAGGATCGCGAGTGCCGTGAATGCGGCCGGGAGCGTGATCCAAAAGGCGAGTGGCCACGTCATGATCGCCTCGCCGACGAGGCCGATCGGGAACTCGAGCGAGTCGTCACCTCGTGAGGAGAGGACGGCGGGGACGAGAAAGACGAGCGCGATGTCTCCGGCGAACGCCGTGATCCACGTCGAGATGAGCACGCGACGACGCTCGCGTCGGGCCGGGCGACTGATGCGAGAGCGCGGAGCGCGAAAGGGGTCGGCGACGGTCACGAGCCCGGCTTCTCCGTCGTTGCCTTCTTCTTCGCGGCTTCAGCCTGGCGCTGTTTGACGTGCTCGATGGCCGCGCCGATGTCGCGTAGCGCCTCGTCGTTGTCGGAGATCTTCCGTAGACGTCCGAGCGCGTCGAGGGAGGCTTCGTACTCGCCTCGATCCTTGAGCAGAAGGGCGACGTACCACCGGGACATCGGCGGTCCGCCCCGGTGCGTTGCCAGTTTGAGAGATGCGAGCGTTTCGTCATTGCGCTCGAGTTTCAGCAGGGCGTGGGCGCGTCGATAGTGGACGTCGCCCGGGGCGTCGCCCGAGTCGGGATTCAAGTCGAGCAGGCGTTCGGCTTCTTCGAGCGCCCTCTCGTAGTCGTTGAGACCGTAGAGGTAGAGACGGACGACCAACTGACGCAATTGGAGACAGTCCGGTTCGATCTCGTTCGCTTCCTCGAGGATCTTCGTCGTCGTGGCGAAGTCCCCACGCTGCAGGAGAATCTGGGCAAGGCGAGTGTACATACCTATGTCGTCGCGCTCCGCTGCGAGCTCCATCGACTTCTCGTAGGATCGGATCGCTGCTGGCGTGTCATCGTCGACGTTGCAGACCAGCCCGTGCAGCAAGTGCACGAGGTAGTGGTCGTTCTTGAGATCGGTCGCCTGCTCGAGCAGCTTTCGTGCCTTCTTCTCGTCTCCTCGCTGATCGATAATCCCTTCGGCCTCCGACAAGAGTGCGGCGGACTCGTCGAGCTTCAAGGCGCGGCGCAGCGCGTCGGCGAGAGCGAGGCGCAGGTCCACGTTTCGAGGGTGCATCTCGAGTCCCGCGCGGTAGAGCTCGATCTCGCGGTCGTAGTCCCAGAGGATTCGTCCGTAGACGACGAGGGCCCAGGGCTCCTTCGGATTCTCGGCGAAGTTCTTCTCGTACTCGAGAAGGAGCGTCCGGTGCTCCCGTTGACTGAGGCGGATCCGTTGATAGCCAATGTGAGAGTCGATGTGATCCGGCCGGGCTTCGAGCGCTTCGCGGAAGAGCTTCAGGGCCTCGGGGTCGTCCTTCTCACGGGCACGCTCGGTGCGTTCGTAGAGCGGGAACTTCTTGTCTTCGGCGAAGCTGTCCGTCCCCGTCGAGACCAGGACGAGTAGTGCGAGAGGGAGGATTCTCGGGTGTTTGGGTGCCATCAGGGAGCCTGGTGAGGAGGAGATCGACGAACCTTCATCTTGACGAGCGCGGGGCGCGCGGCCAAATCATTTCGGGTTGTCGGGAGGCTCGGAGTAGAATGGTCGAATGTTCAAGTCGGCCCTTTTGATATTCATAGTGTTCTCCGCGGGGATTCTCGAAGCCAAGGTCGTCATCAACGAGTTCATGGCCTCGAACGGCAGTTCGATCCAGGATGAGAACGGCGATCGGGAAGATTGGCTCGAGCTCTACAACACGACGGCGGAGGATATCGACCTCGAAGGCTGGTCACTCTCCGACGATATCAGTGAACCGCGCAAGTGGATCTTTCCTTCCGTGACTCTTCCGGCGCGCGGTTACCTTCTGATCTGGCTGTCGGGCGAGGATCGAGTCGCCCTCGCTCCGCGCGAGTTCGACGGAAACTCGATCACGGGGTTCTCGTTCGAGCCGACGAACATCGAGCGCGAGGCGGAATGGCGATACCTCGTTCCCGAGCAAGGCCAAGTCGGTCCGCCCTTCTCTTGGGCCGCGCTCGATTTCGACGACAGGGTTTGGCGGGTGGGCTGGCCTGCCTGGGGTCCCGGGTACGAAGACGACTCGACAGAATTCGCTCCCGGGCCGACGACCGTCTGGACTCGCAAGCGTTTCGAGATCGCGGATCTGGAGCAGGTCTCGAATCTCGTCCTCAGTGTCGACTACGACGATGGCTTCGTCGCCTACCTGAACGGCTCGCGGGTCGCCGGCGCGAACTCGCCGCATGGCTTTGCGAGTTTCGCTTGGGAGGCGACCGGAGAACGAGAAGCCGGGTTTGCCGAACGCTTCGACCTCTCGCCTTTTCGCGATCTGCTCGTCACCGGGACGAACGTGCTCGCGGTCGTCGGGCTCGACGACGCCGACTCCGAGAGCCCCGACATGACGCTCGAGGTCGAGCTCGGAATGGTGCCGTCCGTAATCCACACGAACTTTCAGCTCGACCGCTCCGGCGAGGACATCCTGATTACGGACCCGACCGGGGAGCTTATCGACGGTGTATCGTTCCCCGAGCAGGAACGAGATCGCACCTACGGCCGATTTCCGAACGCGACCGGCGATTGGAAGTACTTGCTCGACCCCACCCCGGCCTTTCCCAACGAGACGCTCGCGTTCGACGAGCCTGTCGCGACCGAGATCGACTTCTCGCCGGCGCCCGGGAAGTATCCCACCGGAGCCTTCCAGGTCGAGCTTTCGGCAGAGCCCGCCGGGCGATTGAAGATTCGCTACACTCGCGATGGGACGACACCGACCGCGACGAGTCCGCTTTATATTCGATCGCTTCAGGTCGATAGGAAGTCGGTGATTCGCGCGGGAGGGTTTCTCGACGGAGAGCTCGTGACGAAGCTCTGCGCGGCGAGCTACTTCGTCGGCCCGTCCTTTTCGGGAAGTGCGATCGATCTCCCGATTCTCTCGATTTCGATGAAACCGGCTGACTATCGCTGGATTCAAGAAAACACCGGCGCGCGTGGGAGGTCGTCGGAGCGTGCGGGCCACTTCGAGTACTTCGAGGCGTTCGGCAATCGGCTCGCGTCGACCGGGTTCGGTATGCGCCTTCACGGCGGCGCGGGACGCGGGGGGAATTACCAGACGAAGAAGGCCTACAAGGCGTACTTTCGAGGTGTTTACGGCGATACGAAGCTGCGAGCACGCGTCATTCCCGAGACGTCCGTCGATGTTTTCGACAAGCTCGTCTTGCGCTCGAATTTCAACGACTCGTTCCGGACGAACTCGCGCGCGTCGTTGATCCGCGATGAGCTGATTCGCGACATTCACGAAGACACGGGTGCGCTGGTCTCACACGGCAGTTGGTGCGTTCTCTACGTCAACATGGAGTTTCGTGGGATCTACAACATCGTCGAGCGCATGGACGAGGAGTTCTGCGAGTCGTACCTCGGCGGTGAGGATTGGGACGTCATCAAGACGGGAAATGACGTTCTCGTCGGGACGAGCACCGAGTGGAGTCGGCTGCGGAACTTCATCGTTCGAAATGATCTGTCGGACTACGACCTCTACCGACAAGCGCTGGATCTCCTCGACATCGAGAACTTCACGTCGTACATGCTCGTCAACATGTGGGCGCAGAACCACGACTGGCCTCACAACAATTGGTACGCGGCGAGGCCGAGGAAACCCGACGGCAAGTGGATCTTTCTCTGCTGGGACGCCGAGTTCGGCATCGGGCTCCACCCCGGCGGTTGGGGATCCGACACCTTGTCCCACGTGCTCGGGCGCGGCGGCTATCTGGCGGAGATCTTCAGCGGCTTACTCGACAATCCGATCTATCGAGCCTACGTCCGGCAGCTGTCGGACTTCTACGCGATTCACGTGTTCGACCCGTCACGCGTCCAATTTCGAATCCAGTCTCTCGAGCAGCACATTCAGAACGACTTCGCCGACGAGTCGCGTCTCATGGGTGCGGGGGTCAGTCAATGGCACGGAAACATCGACGCGATGGAGGCCTTCGCGAACGGGCGTCGAGATTTCTTCCGCGGTTTGATTCAGAGCCATTCTCGGCTCAACAGCGGAGATAGCCGCACACCGATCTTGCTCGAGGTCCGGCCGAAAGAGGTGATCAACACCGGAACGGCGACCGTCGCGTTCGTCGGGCAGAATCTCACTACCGTGCACGATTACTACATCGGGGGGCAGCAGGTCACGGCGAGGGCTTCCTCTCGTCCCGGACAGGTGAACGTCACCCTTCCTTTTGGCGAGGAGTTTCTGGGTCCTCTCGATGTTCAAGTCGTCGACAGCTGGACTCAGCGGCAGGGGTTTCTCGAGGACGCGGTAGTCGCTCTGCCACCTCGGCCGAAGCCCACGTCGATCACACCCGATGAGGGCGTTGCGGTCGGTGGCGAGACTGTCGAGATCAGAGGATCGGTCTTTCTTCCGGGCGTCAAAGTCTTCTTCGGAGACGTCGAGTCGCCGTCGGTCACTCGTAACATTTTCGGTGCGGAGCGGCTCAAGGTCGTGACGCCACCGGGAGGAGGGACGGTTGCCGTACGAGTCGTGAACACGAGGCCCGATGAATACGAAGCGGAAACCACGCTGACGTTCAAGTACGACGGGATTCCGTTTCTGCGCGGTGACGCGAACGAGAGCGGCACGGTCGATCTCTCCGACGCGGTCGCGCTTCTCAATTTCCTCTTCGGCGGAGGAGTTGCGTCCGAATGCCACGCAGCGCTCGACGCGGACCTCTCGCGCGTCCTCGACCTTTCCGACGCGCTCACGATCCTCGGCTACCTCTTCCTCAACGGCCCGGTGCTGCCCGCGCCGTTCCCGGACTGCGACACGTCGCCGAACGCCGACGAGCTCGAGTGCGTGACGGCGCCTGAGAGTTGTTTGTAACGATCGATTGAGTTTTCATGCGCTGGACGCGCTCAACGATGCGCATGAACTGGATGCTGAGGACGATTCTGATGCCGAGGGTCGGCGGATGTCGAGATGACGTCACGACGCGGCGATGCGCCGCGTGGATCGATCTCCGCGTCGACCCGGAGGAACCGGCTCGACGCCTTCGTCTCGTGCGCGCACGGTATCGAATCCGTAGAACGAGTCGGGGAGGTCGTCAGCTTTGCGCCACTCGATGAGTCGGAGGTCACGTCCCCCTGTGGGTCCGTCCTGGAGCACCTCGATACGCTTGAAGGTCAGGTTCGTCTCCCAGTGGTGACCACCGCGCCTCTCGGTGTCAGCGCCGTAGTCCTCGAAGTTGCCCCAGCGGAAGAGGTCGCGACCGAAGAGCACGCCCGGCAGCGCGACGCCGCCCGGCACACGTGAGCGTGTCAGTGCATCGTCTGCACGATGTCTCGCGCAGCCTTGCCGACGACGGGCACCGGTCGGTAGAGATCGAGGACGACCGGATAAACGCGCGCCTCGAGTAGATCGGTCTCCTCGAGCACGACGCGCAGAGTGGCGGTCGCGAAGGTCGAGAGAAAGTCCTGATCGAAGATGAAGTTTCCGAGGCTGTGCGAGATGAGCTTCCCCTGTTACCACTCGAAGTCCTGGAGGACGTGCGGGTGGTGCGCGATGACGACATCGGCGCCTTCGTCGATGGCGCGGTGCGCGGCTCGCTCGACGAGCTCCGACTTGACCTCGCTGAACTGGAACCAACTGTGGAGCTGGACGACGACGACTTCGGCTCCGTCTGCGCGCAGGTCCGCGATATCGACGACGACGACGTCGTCGTTGTCGAAGGTCGGGACTGCAGCGAGGGGCGGATCTTCGGGTGCGGAGCCTCCGACACCGTCGCCACAGGAGGCGAGGATCGGAAGAAGTCCGAACGCTGCGAACAGGAAGATGGCGCGCTTCATGCCCCGTTGCCCGAAAGTCCCTCTAAACCAAATACAACGTCCTTCGGATCACGGCAAACCGCCGATCGTCCGGAAAGACGACAGCGGCTACAATGAAGTCGCACCGAGTCCTGCTCGGTCGATCTCTACCAGAGGAAAATACCTTCGATGCGATTCGACGTTCCGTTCTCGTTGCGTGCACCTCAC
>CAYZGY010000011.1:0-19920 GCA_964478085.1 uncultured Planctomycetia bacterium | reverse complement strand
GGCGTGCACACTCCGAGATGGTCCTCTTCGAGCTCGAGCGGCGCGAGGCTTACGCGGGTGGTCGCAGCTTCGGCGAGCACGGATCGTACGAGATGCTGCGTGGTCGCGCGTATTTCGAGGTCGATCCGAAGAACGCGCATAACCGGAACATCGTCGACATCGACCTCGCCCCAAGGAACGCGAAGGGCGTGGTGGAGTTTTCCGCAGACGTCGGCATCCTCAAGCCCGTCGACGTGTCGAAGTCGAACGGTGCGGTCTTCTACGACGTCAACAATCGAGGCAGTCCGACCTGCCTCGGGATCATCGGCGGCGGCGCCGATCACTTCTTCGCGCGGCACGGCTACATCGTCGTCTTCAGCGGGTGGATCGCCGAGCTCCTGCCGAATCCCTCGAAGTACCACCTTAGGGCTCCGGTCGCGCGAGACGGCGCTCGCGAGATCACGGGGCTGGTCCTTGCGGAGATGACCCCGAATCGCGACACGAAGCGTCTTTCGGTCGCGCACTGGGGCGGGCACGGCTGCTACGAGCCGACCGAGTGTGGCGAGCGTGAAGCGAAGCTGACCTGGCGTCTCCGTGAGAAGGACCCACGGCGTCCGATTCCGCGCGAGCAGTATCGATTGACGAAGTCTTGGCCCGAGTCGAACGGGGTGCGATCGCAGCTTCCTCGCATCGACATCGAGCTGGCTGGCGGCTTTCATTCCGGCGGCATCTACGAGCTCGTCTACGAAGCGAAGAATCCGATCGTCCAAGGGCTCGGTCTCGCGGGTATTCGGGATTTGATCTCTTGCTTCAAGCATTCGCTCGGCGAAGAGAATCCTCTTCGCATGTCGGCAGGAAGAGTCGCGGTGACCTTCGCGTACGGCTTCGGCACGTCGCAGAGCGGCCGCTGCGTGCGTCAGTTCCTTTTCGACGGATTCAACAGCGACGAGTCGGGTCGCATCGTCTTCGACGGGGCGATTCCGCACGTCACCGGCGGGGGTCTCGGCTTTTTCAATCATCGCTTCGCCTCGCCGACACGTCACAACACGCAACACGATCATCACAACTATCCCGCGGACGTCTTTCCGTTCACGTACGGCGATGAGCGCGACCCGTTCACGGGGCGTGTCGACGGAATCCTCAAGCGGTCGCGCGCGACGAACACGGTGCCCAAGGTCTTTCACACACAGTCGTCCTCGGAGTACTGGCATCGAAGTGGCTCGCTCGTCCACACGGATCCGCTCGGTCAGCGCGACTCCGTCCTACCCGACGAGGTGAGGATCTACACCTTCGGAGGCGCGCAGCACGGACCCGGTGATGGCTCCCCGCGTCAGAGGTCGAACGGTCAACTGCCGCCGAATCCTTCGGACTACCGACCGCTGATGCGCGCGCTCGTCGTCGCGATGGACGCTTGGGTGCGCGACGGCACGGAGCCGCCGCCGAGCGTCTACCCGAAGATCGCCGACGGTACGCTCGTTGGTTGGCGCGAGATCGAGAGCGGTTGGAAGCCGCTTCCAGGTGTGCGCTATCCGAGCGTCATTCAGCAGCCCGAGTTCTTCGATCGAGGACCCGAGTTCCTGACGAAGCGGCGCGCGACGATCCTCCCGCCCGAGAGTCGGGGCGACTACGTCGTCAAAGTCCCGCGCTTCGACGCCGACAACAATGAGCTCGGCACGCTCGACTTGCCTTCCGTTTCCGTCCCCGTGGCGACGTTCACGAGCTGGAAGCTTCGTCACCGGTCGATTGGCGCCGAGACCGAGCTTCTCAGTCTCCAGGGCGGCTACATTCCCTTTCCCGTCACGGAGCGCGAACGGAAAGCGAACGGCGATCCGCGCCTGTCCGTCGTCGAGCGATACGAACGCTTCGACAAGTATCTCGAGCGATTCCAGAAGGCGACGCGTAAACTGGTCGACAGCCGATACGTTCTCGAGGAAGACGTCGAGAGATTGGAGCGACTTCCATGGGGTCACGAGAAGCTGTTCGAGTGATGCGCCCGAAGTTGCTGGTGCTCGCGATTTTGATCGGCCTCGTCGTGACGAGCGAGACGGGAGCGATCGAGTTCCTTCGCGGGGATGTGAACGTCGATGGCCGCGTCACTCTCTCCGACGCGATGTTGGTGTCGCGGGCGGTCTTCGCGCAGTTGCACGAGTTTGCCTGCGACGCAGCCGCCGTCCGAGGCGCGATTCTTCTTCTCGAACGATCGCCTCGAGACTCCGCGGCGTCGTGCGCCAGTCGAAGTCGGAGAACCATTTGACGTGGGCAAGAATCGGTGAAACGGCGGCCTCGATCGTCACTCGCAGTTGTCGTACTCCTCACAACCCAGCTCGTCCGGCGTCGGGTCCTCTCCACAGAACTCGAAACCGGGCGCTGGTGGGTTGTCGCCCCCGAGGAAGAGGAAGTTGAAGAGGTAGATGGCGGTCGAGATGTCGATCTTGCCTCGGTCGTTCGCGTCGGCGGCGTCTTCGCAGGGAGGAGCGTCGCGGCCGAGGAAGAGGAAGTTGAGGAGGTAGATGCCGTCCGTGATGATGATTCCGCCGACACCGTCCACGTCGCCGCGCTTGAACCTCGGCGGTGAGTCTCCTTCGACACGCGTCACCTTGATCGCCTTGACGGCCGCGTTCTCGGGCGGGTTGCCGCGGCCGAGGTCCTCGATCGTGATGTCGATCGCGCCGTCCGTCGCGTGGACGCGGAAGTCGAGCTGCGTCGCGACGTCGATCGCACCGAAGCCGTCGTTCGGGTCACCCTCCGCGGCGTCGGCCGGGCTGTACGCCTCGACCACTTGTTCCTCGACGCGCACGTCGAAGACACGGTTGGCGCCTTCGATGTTATTGCCCCCGAGAGATCCCGAAACGCAGTCCGCGCAGGTCTCCGCGAAGAAGACCGAAACTTCGTACTGACCTTCGGGCGCCAGAAGCGAGTAGTGGAGATCGCAATCGCACCAGCGTTCGGTGCGGATGACGGATTGCGGGATGTCGGGATCCTCGAGCGCGTCGAGATCGATATCCGGGGCGAAGGGGTTCCCGATGGCGACGTTCGATGGTGCTTGGTCGAACGCGAGGTAGATGAGATCAGGTTCCCAGACGCGCCCCACCTTGTCTTCGATGGCCACCAAGGCGCCGCAGTTGATGAGGAGTTGACCTCCGATCTCCTCGAACTGCGAGATCTCGACGGGACTGCCGAGCACCACGCAGCGAGAAGGTAGCTCGCTGTTGTTGATGACCTCGACCTCGTAAACGCCACCGTCTCGCGGAATGACACCGTCCTCGAGCGTAGCGGTCGTGGCATCACCCGGAACGGTCGCGACCTCTTCTCCCTCGACGAGGATACGTGTCTCGACATCTGGATCGGTCGAGTCGGGATTGCGCCACTCGAGCACGACGCTGAAATCCGCCTGGCGCTGGCACGTGAGGTCGAGCACGGGAAGATTGGGCGAATCGCTCGCGAGCTGGACGCCGAGATCCTCGGTGAAAGGCTCGCCATCGATCGAGAAGCGGAAGGCGAACTCCCAACCGAACGATCCGTCGAAGCACTTCAGGAGAATGCGGTTCTCACCCGACTCGAGCATGAAGGGCCCGAAGGTATTCTGGGGCGTGTTGCAGAAACCCGTGACACCACGACCCTCGTTCGCGAATCCGACCTCCTCGTCATTGACCGTGACGTAGATCGAGTCGTCGCTCCAGACATCGCAGAATACTTCGATGGGCTCGCCTTCGTTGATCACGTAGCACTGGGCGTAAGCCATGACGTTGTCCGGCCCGCTGAAGAACGAATCGAGGTCGATCCGCGAAGACGCAGCGGAGAGCGCTTGGACGGGCGGCTCGACATCAGGCGTGATGCCTGTCGAGACGGCCGCACCGTCGAAGTCCGTCTGGATCGACGCTCCCGGGTGCCAATTGAAGGTCTTCTCGGTGGCGACTCCGTCCGTCATGAAGTCTTCGCGCATCGCTTCGAGCCCGGGCGCGTGATTCGTGCCGGTGTAGGCTCCGAGAAGGTTCCAGAGGCGGATGCCGCCGCACTCGTCGAAAGCGCTTTCCGCGAGGAGGCATTCGATCGCGACGTTGCTGCCGTTCATGACGCCGATGATGTGATCGCGACCGTTCTGCGGCACCTGCTCTTCCGTGAGAATGACGCGGTTCTCCGTGCCGGGAACGGTTGTCGTGAGCACGCCGTCGACGAAGATGCGGATTTCCTCGGCGGGGTCGTGCCCCTCGCCGCCAAACCAACCGACGGTCACCGTGCCGGCAGGATTGCGACGGCAGATGACTCGATCGACGGGGAAGATCAAGGTCGGGATCTCCTCTTGCGTTGGATCGATGAACATCATCTTTCCGAAGACACCTGGATTGCGCCACGCGGACTCGACCGTCTCACGCGACGACCAGATCAGCTTGTGATCGCGTCCGCCGCCGATGTCGTCGTCCTGCGGCTGCACGTTCCAACCGATCACCGAGCCGTGCTCCGGGGAGATCTCCCACGTCGGCGTACCGTCCGGCTCTTTGGCGAGCGGGTCGGGCAGATTGCCTTCGGTCGTGAGCGCGATCGCGACTTCGGCCGTCCAGCCTCGGTACGTCTCGAGCTCCTCGTCGAGAACCTCGCGTACGACGCCGCGGATGAGATCCGGTGCGGGCTGGCCGTTGAAATCACACGACGAATGTCCCGCGAGCCCACCGACGACGAGCTCGTCGGGATTTTCGGGGTCGAGGTTGTCGAGGTTGTTGAGACCGATCGCGAATTGCGCATCGTCTTCACGGTAACAATTGCTCGTAGACTGTGGGCAGTTGGGGCCGTCGTTCTTGGCATCGATGTAGAGCTCGACGGAATCGTCTTGCCAGACGTCGCAGCCTCCGTTTTCGAAGTTCTGCTTCACATCGTCGGTGACGCGCCAGGCCACGTAGAGAAACTCGCCGTCCGAGACGGCCGCCCACTCGGCGAAGAAGTCTTTGTCCGCGCTGATGGGCGTGAAGTCCGGCGGCAGCGCATCGCCACGGCGGCGATCTGATTCGCCCGACCAGCGATGCCACGCGGCGCACTCCCAGACAGGGTCATCGAGGAAGCCGTCGAGCTCGACCGTCTGCGGATCGCCGGGCAGAAGATCGATGCGTACGGTGTAGTAGAGCTCGCCGTCGGTTCCGGCGGGGAACTCCTCCGCCAGTACGGAAGCCAACGGGGAGAGCGAGGTGGCGAGGATGGACGCAAAGAACGCGGCGCGAGCGATCGGACGCATCGGAAAATCCCTCAAAAAACGGCGGTCGACCGCCGCTCGACCCAAGATTTTTCTGAACGGCGTTCGGTTCCGGGTACTCGATGGTACGAAGCAGGCCTCGGGCCAACAAGAGGCGCCTTCGGAAAGTTCGCTGATTGGAGAGAATGAGATTCGCCGCCTGTTCGCGCGGCGGGTACGAGACCCCTCGAGGAAAGCGGAAAGGTTCGCACCTACCGACCGGCGCGATTCGCGTGATCGTCGAAGCGAAGGTGGGGCCGATTCTCGCCAAGGCGAATCGAACGAAGATCACGAACGACCTGCAGGCGATCGTCAACGCATCGCAACAGTACTACGCGACGACGGGTATCTACCCCGAGACGATCGAGGACCTGGTCAACCCGTCCACCTGTTGTCTCGGCAAAGACGGATCGGAAGGCGGGGACGGGGACGACGAGGACATCTACTACCCGAGGCGGGACGAGTTCTGATGCGCCGCTAGAACCCTACCCCCTTCGCATTCAACCGAACGCGCGCGAAATACATGTGCGCCGTGATGTAAAGCGTCGAGCCATCGTCGCCCCAGCCGCAATTCGCGGTCTTCTGGTTCGTGTCGATCGTGCCGAGGTGAGTGCCGTCGGGGGCGAAGACGATGACGCCGCCGGGGCCGGTCGCGTAGATGTTGCCGTTCTGATCGAGCTTGAGACCGTCCGGCAGTCCAGGGCGACCCGCTTTGAGCCAGCTCGTGCCGTCGAAAAAGACCTTGCCGCCCGCGATCGAGCCGTTCGGTTGGACGTCGAAGACCATCCAGATCGCTTTTTCGGGATCGGAGTTGGCGACGTAGAGCTTCTTCTCGTCAGGTGAGAGTGCGATGCCGTTCGGTCGCGTCATTTCCTTTGTCAGGAGAACGGGCTCCGTCGCGCCTTTGGCGAGTCGGTAGACGCCTTGGAAGTCGAGCTCCTTCTTCGGGTCCTCCATGCGCTTCTCGAGGCCGTAGGGAGGGTCGGTGAAGTAGAGGTCGCCGTTCGAATGGTAGACCGCGTCGTTGGGACTGTTGAAGCGCTTGCCTTCGAACTTGTCCGCGACGGTCTCGTAGGATCCGTCGGGCTTGAGGCGCGCGACGCGACGATCTCCGTGCTGACAGAGGATGAGGTTGCCGTCGGGATCACGCAAGAGACCGTTCGATCCGCACTCGCCGCCGCGACGCTCGGTGCCCGTGTAGCCCGCTGGGCGTTGGTACGTCTCGAGGCCCTTGGCGTCCGACCACCTGTGGACGCGGTTGTTCGGGATGTCGGAGAAGAGCACGGCGTTCTGCTCGGGCATCCAGATCGGTCCTTCCGACCAGAGGAAACCCTCGGCGAGGAGCTCGATGACGGCGTCTTTCGGGACGATCTCGTCGAAGCGCGGGTCGACACGCTCGAACGCCTGTCCCGGAAGGGGGACGACTGCGCTCGTCGACCCGCCGCCCGAAGCGGCGCAGCTGATCGAAAGGAGAGCGATCGAGACGAGAGCGACGGAGGTGGGGACGGAGCGACAGATGGTGCGGATGTGCGTTGACGTTCTCATAGTGCGATCAGGTTAAGAAATCTCCGGTCGTGTCGAAAGCCTCGGGCGGTCAAAAGCGGCCACGCAACCAATACCAAACGACGCCGACCCACTCGTGAAAGACCTTCTCGTGTGCCTGGAGCGCGTGGTAGCTCGGGATCACCGAAGCGAAGCCGCGCTCGAGCTCTGCGGCACGGTGACCCGTCGGCGCCGGGAGGACCTCGAGGCCCTGCGCGCGAAAGCACTTCTCCGCGCGAAGCATGTGAAACGCGTCGGTGACGAGAATGATGCGTTCGATGCCGCGCGTCTTGAGGAGCTCGGCTGTGAAGACGGCGTTCTCGTACGTGTTCTTCGAGCGCTCTTCAACGGAGAGGTGCTCCTTCGCGACTCCTTCCTGCTCGAGGAACTCGACCATCGCGCCAGAGAGCGATGCTGACTCGTGCACGCTGTCGGTCTTGCCTCCGCTCGCGATGATCGGAAGCTCGCGCCAATGACGGTAGAGCCACGCGGCGTGCCGCACGCGCCGGTAGGTGTCGGGGGCGAGAATCGATACGGGGCGATAGTCACGCGGGAAGAAGACGTCCCCCGAAAGAACGACGATCGCTTCGGCGTCACCGTCGGGCCTCGGCTCGAGCGAGTACTGCCACTCGAGGGAACCGAAGGCGAGGAAGGCGCTCGGCGGCCACGTGACGAGGAAGATGACGAAAGTGAAGAACGCGAACGCGCGCGAGGGACGCTCGTCCGCCTTGCGCCGTTTGCGCCAGTGAAGCGCGAAGGCGACGAGTTGTGCGAGGACGAGGAGCGGGACGAGTTGCGTGAGGTACGACATCGCTCGCGAATGTTAACGGGAAGGTTCCGCGCTCGATAGTTCTTAGCGGTACGCCACGATACTCGACGTGCTCCAGCAATCAGGCTCCGCTCGTCCGAGACCGCGCCTCGAGACAATTTACCCGGAGTCGATAGTCCTCACGTACGGTGAACTACGCTCTGGCTGCCGATTCCTGCCCGAAATGCCTCGAGACGCGGTCTCGAGCGTTCTTGCTCACCTCTTCTTTTCAACGATAGGGATGATATTAGGAATTGACTACTGAATGGGGCTTGCGGCTCGTCACAGCGGAGAGGAGATCGACCCGGTCGCCGCTCTCGGAGACTCTTGGAACTTCTGTTGCCGGCGAGAGATGGGGACGTGGGTTTTCGAGTTTTAGTTTGCTGGAAGGTAGGTCGATCCGCTATTCTGATCACGCCTGAAGCGTATGCGTAAATGCCCGTATTGAAACATGATAGGATTCACCGGGGGGCGTGTTTCAGTCGAAGGGATGGACTTCAGCCTTCTCGGAGCACGGACCGGAGGGCGCGGTGGAGCGCCTGATGCTTTGTCAATCGTGGTCGAGTCCGAGAGGGCTCCAGAGGTGGACTATATGACTCCGCGCAGGCCCTAGCAGCCCGTTGAAAAAGTCGATTCGGCGTCCAAGCGGCCGATTCGCTCGTCGACTCGAAGCACTTTATCAACGGACTGCCAGGGGTCCGAGCCAAGAGGAGAGTGCCAGGGGTCCGAGCCAAGAGGAGAGTGCTCGAAGGGAGACCTTCAAGCGGAAAGGTGAAGAGAGAAGCCGTGGGCATCACACGACAGAAGTGCGTGCTGGTCGTTCTGGACGCGATCCTTCTGACGATCGCTTACCTTGGCGCGTTCTTTCTCCGGCTGAGCGCGGAGCAGTTTGCGCAGCATTATTCGACGATCTTCGGTACCCTCCCCGTCATCATCGGCATCTCGCTGATCGTCCATCTTCGACAGGGTCTGTTTCACGCGGTGCTCCGTTATGCGAGTGTCGATACGGCTTTCGCGGTCGTGCGAAGCGTGATTTGGTCCGTCGTCATTTCCTGCACGGTGATTTTTCTCCTCTTCCGGTTGGAGGGGATTCCCCGCAGCGTCTTTGTCATTCACGCGATGGCGGCGCTGCTGCTCGTCGGAGCGGCACGTCTCGTCGTACGCATTCGATTCGGGAACATCCGATTCGGCGCTGCTCGTTCAGCTCGATCGATGCGAGCGGCGCGCTCAAAGGCGTCGGAGACGCTCAAGCCCGTCGTCCTCTACGGTGCGGGTGACAACGCCGAGCTTGTCCTGCGCGGAGTCGGAACGTCGGCGGACCTCGATTTCGAGGTCGCGGCCATCTTCGACGATGATCGACTGCGCACGGGCCGAAACCTCCATCAGGTGCCGATCCTCGCGACGAGCCGCTTCGAGGAGTTCGCGAGGTCACGCAAGATCGAGGAGCTTTGGGTCTGTGAGTCGAATCTCATCGGCGAAAAGCTCCGCGAGCTCTACGTTGCCGCGAGTGCAGTCGGCGTTCGCGTGAAGATCTTGCCGCGACTGACGCACGCGCTCCTCGGGACGGATCTCGGCCGCTTCCAGCAGCCGCGCATCTCGGACCTTCTCAGGCGACCGCCGCGCAGTTTGGATCGCGATCGCATGCGCAAATGGATCGCGGGTCGTCGCGTGTTAATTACCGGTGCGGGAGGAAGTATCGGAAGCGAGCTCGCTCGCCAGGTCGCCGCCCTCGGTCCCGAGTCTCTCGCGCTTTGTGATTCCTGCGAAGAGAACATTTTCGAGATTCACGGCGAGCTCTCGCCTTCGTACGGTGAGATTCTCCAGCCGCCGTACCTCGTTGACGTGCGCGAGGCCGTGAGCGTCTCGCGAATGATGCGACAGGCACGGCCGCAGGTCGTCTTCCACGCCGCGGCATACAAGCACGTTCCGCTCGTCGAGCTCAATCCGTGCGAAGGCGTGCTGACGAATGTGCAAGGCCTGTCGAATGTCGCTCTGGCGGCCGTCGAGTTCGAGGTCGCGGATTTTGTCTTCATTTCGACTGACAAGGCCGTTCGTCCCGCCAACGTCATGGGCGCGACGAAGCGTCTCGGGGAGAAGCTGATCCAGGTGCTCAACCGGGAAGAAAAGACGAAATTCTGCGCGGTGCGCTTCGGGAACGTCCTCGGTAGCTCCGGCAGCGTCGTCCCCATCTTCCAGCGACAGATTCTGCAGGGTGGGCCCGTCACGGTGACTCACCCCGACATGACCCGGTACTTCATGCTTGTCTCCGAAGCCGTCGAGCTCGTGATTCAGGCGGGAAGCATCGGTTCGGGTGGCGAAGTGTTCATCCTCGACATGGGTCAGCCCGTGAAGATCTCGGACATGGCCCGCGATCTGATTCGTCTCATGGGCAAAGAGCCTGAGACTGAGATCGAGATCCGCTACTCGGGCACACGGCCGGGCGAGAAGATCCACGAGGAGCTCATGATCCAGGCTCGGGACTTCCGCACGGCGTTCGAGGATATTTGGATCGACGGCGAACCCTCGCCTGCGCTCCTGTGGACCGAGTTCGCCGGTGAGTTGCGACGGCTGTTCGAGAGCGCGCGCGCCGGGGACCGGGCAGGGGTGGTCTTACGCGTGCATGGGCTCGTGCCCGAGTTCGAGCCCGCATTCGGCGCGACGCGTGAATCGATGGCGACGCGGGAGATCGACGAGCTCGAGATAGCGGAAGTCGCCTCTCGCACCGTGACCCTCCGGCGTCGGTCGTCCCAGCTCGAGGAAAGTCGGACTCGGGTCGAGGCGGGAGCAAGGTCCTCGCTTCAGTGACGTGTGGCCTCCTGAGGAGTAGGGAAAAGTTCTCGGGCGGCCGGTAAGGCTCTTCCGTCGAAAGAGCAGGAAGCGGAACCGTTGTTCGTCGCCATCACCATCACCATCGCCATCGACTCGTCGTCGAGAGTGTCGCGGAGGCGCAAAAAGCGCCTTTGTCCCGGTTGGACGCCGGTGTAGATTGACGGCGTCTGGGTCGGGCTTTCCGATTCTGGTTGGTGGAGCGAAAAGTGAAGAGACTCTTCGACATCATCGTGTCGGGTTCGGCGTTGATCGTCTTGTCCCCCGTGATGTTGCTTCTCGCGATTTGGATCAAGCTCGATTCGCGGGGGCCGGTTTTTTATCGCGGGTCACGAGTCGGTCTCGGCGGACGGGACTTCCGGATCTTCAAGTTTCGGACCATGGTCGTCGACGCCGAGAAGCTCGGCGGATCGTCGACCGCGGACGGCGATCCACGCATCACGCGGGTCGGAAAGTTCCTGCGCAAGTTCAAGCTCGACGAGCTGCCACAGCTCTTCGACGTCTTGCGCGGCGAGATGAGCCTCGTCGGGCCCCGTCCCGAGGTGCGCCACTACACCGACATGTACACCGAGCGCGAGAAGAAGATCCTCGGCGTGCGTCCGGGCATCACCGACTGGGCGAGCCTCTGGAACTCCGACGAGGGCGCCGTCCTCGCCGGGAGCTCGGATCCCGAGCGCGACTACCTCGAGAAAATCCGTCCGGACAAGATCGAGCTGCAGCTCGCTTACGTCGAGAAGCGCAGTCTCTGGGTCGATACGAAGATCCTTTGGGAGACCGCGATTTCGGTGGTCTTGCGGCGCGAGCCCAAGGCCCAAGAAGCCTTCCGGGACGAGGAGACCAGCGAGGGCGACGGTGTCACCCAAGAAGGGGCAGAGAAGCAAGAAGAGAAGCAAGAAGAGAATACATGTCCGACTCCGTGAGTGAAACCCACACGCCCGAGACGCTGCGCCATCTCTACACGACGATGGTGCGTATCCGCGTGTTCGAGGAGAAGCTCGCCGAGCTTCTCGAGGTCGACCCGAAGGATCGTGAGGTGCGCTGCCCGTGTCACCTCTACATCGGTCAGGAGGCGATCGCGACGGGAGTCTGCGCCGCGCTCGAGGCCGCCGACACGGTCTGGGGCGGTCACCGTTCGCACGGTCACTACATCGCTAAGGGGGGCAGCCTCGACGGCATGATGGCCGAGATCTTCGGCAAAGAGACGGGCTGTTCGCGAGGTCGAGGCGGCTCGATGCACCTCTTCGCGCCCGAGGTCGGTATCCTCGGGACCGTGCCACTCGTTGCCGCGACAATTCCGATCTCGGTCGGTGCGGCGCTCGCGTCGAAGATCCGCGGCGAGAAGCACGTCGCGGTCGCGTTCTTCGGCGATGGCGCCGTCGAGGAAGGCCACTTCCACGAGTCCGTCAACATGGCGGCCGTCTACGATCTGCCAGTGATTTTCGTCGTCGAGAACAACTTCTACTCGAGCCACTTGCCGCTTCTCGACCGTCGTCGGGAAGACAACATCGTCAAGACCGCCGACGCACACGGAATCCCCGGGGTGTCGATGGACGGCAACGACGTGCTCGAGGTCCTGCGTCACTCGACCGAAGCGGTCGAGCGCGGACGTTCGGGCGGCGGACCGACGCTCTTCGAATGCCGCACCTACCGTTGGCGCGGGCACGTAGGACCGTCGTGGGACATGGACGTTGGCGTCAAGCGCAAGAACGAGCTCGACGAGTGGCTCCCGAAGGACCCGATCGCGCGTCTTCGCACGCACATGACGGAGGCCGGCGAGTCCGAGAGCAGCTTCGACGAGATTCAGAAGTCGGTCGAGGCGGAGGTCGACGAGAGCATCGCGTTCGCGCGTCGGTCGGAGTTTCCGTCCGCGGCGGAGCTCTACGAGCACCTCTACACGGTACCGGTGGGGGGCGCGACGCCCGGTGGGGGCGCGGGCGGCTCGGGTGGGCGCGGCGCTCGAGAAGGAGGATTCTGATCATGCGGGCGATCAGCTACGTCGACGCGATTCGAGAAGCGCACGCGCAGCTTCTCGCGACCGACGACCGAGTCTTCGTCTTCGGCCAAGGCCTTTGGAGCCCTTGGTACGTCGGCGCGAGCATGAAGGATCTCGACAAGGAGTTCGGCAGAGAACGGATCATCGACTCCCCTGTCAGCGAGAATGCGACGACCGGTGCGGCTATCGGAGCGGCACTCTGTGGCATGAGGCCGATCGTCGTCCATCCTCGGATGGACTTCATGGTTCTCGCGATGGATCCCATCGTCAATCAGGCGGCCAACTGGTCGTACATGTTCGCGGGCGAGCAGAGCTGTCCGGTGGTGATCCGTCCGATCATCAACCGTGGCGGCGAGCAGGCCGCGCAGCACTCGCAGGCGCTCCAGTCGTGGTTGTTGCACGTGCCGGGCGTCCAGATCGTCATGCCGCGCCCGGCGTACGACGCGAAGGGCTTGCTCGTCTCTGCGACGCGCGACGACGACCCCGTCGTCTACATCGACGACCGTTGGCTCTACGAGGAGACCGACCCGCCGCCCGAGGAGATCTACGAGGTGCCGATCGGCGAAGGCGCCATTCGTCGTGAAGGCATCGACGTGACGATCGTCGGCTACTCGTACACGGCGGCGCAGTCGGTGAAGGCCGCGGCGATGCTCTCGGAGCGCGGCATCGATGCCGAGGTTGTCGACCTTCGCACGGTCAAGCCGTGGGACAAGGAGCTCGTGCTCGAGTCGGTGCGCAAGACGGGTCGCTGTGTCGTGACCGACAGTGGATGGATGACCGGCGGTGTCGCCGCGGAGATCGCGGCGGTCGTCGGTACGGAAGCCTTCGAGAGTCTCGTGGCGCCGATTCAACGCGTCGCGCTTCCCGATCTTCCTGCGCCGATGGCGGCGCCTCTCGAGAAAGCCTACTACGACCACATCGGAGTCGAGGAGATTGCTTCCGTGGTCGAGAAAACTATCGCAGTGAAGGAACGGATATGAGCTACAAGGTCCCATTCGTCGACGCGAAGCAGCACTACAAGAACATCAAGGGCGAGATCGACGCCGCGATCGAAGACTGTTTGACGAACGGAGATCTGATCCTCCGTCACCAGCTCAAGGACTTCGAGAAGAACCTCGCCGAGTTCGTCGGCTGCAAGTACGCCGTCGGCGTCAACAGCGGTTACCACGCGCTGCACCTCTCGCTGCTCGCCGCAGGAGTCAAGCCGGGCGACGAGGTCATCACGGTCGCACACACTTTTGTCGCTTCAGTGTCGGCGATCGTCCACTGTGGCGCGAAGCCCGTTCTGATCGAGGTCGGCGCCGACTACAACATGGATCCGGATCTCATCGAGGCTGCGGTCACCGAGAAGACCACCGCGATCATGCCGGTCCACCTCAATGGTCGTGTCTGTCACATGGATCGCGTGATGGAGATCGCCGAGAAGCATGACTTGAAGGTCGTGGAAGATGCCGCGCAGGCGCTCGGTGCCTCGTTCGACGGTCAGCGCGCCGGTAGCTTCGGCACGACGGGCTGCTTCAGCTTCTACCCCTTCAAGATCATGGGCTGCTTCGGAGACGGTGGCGCCGTGACGACGAACGATGAGGACGTCGCGATCGCCGTCAGTCGTCTGCGCTACAACGGCGAAGACCGCGAGACGGGCGAGTACCACTACCACGGCTACACCGCGCTGCTCGACAACGTCCAGGCGGCCGTCCTCGACGTCAAGCTGCGTCACCTGATGGACTGGATCGAGCACCGACGTCACATTGCGTCGCTCTATCGCGAAGGGCTCGAGGGCATCGACGATCTTGTCCTGCCGCATTTCGGTGAGGAGCGTCACTACGACAACTTCCAGAACTACGTCGTCCGCACGAGTCGTCGCGACGAGCTCCGTGCACATCTCGAGGAGCAAGGTGTCGAAACGCTCTACCACTGGCCGAAGCCGATGTGGGAGCATGAAGCGCTCGAGCTCGAGAACCCCGGTCTGCCCGGCACAGAAGCGATCTGCCGTGAGGTCGTGTCCCTGCCGATGAGCGCCGAGACGACCGAGGAGCACGTCGAGGTCACGGTGAACGCCGTTCGAAAGTTCTTCGAGCTGCAGACGGCATAACGGCGATCTAATGGCTACTTCGTTCAGTAAGCGCGTCGACCTCATCTACCAGTCCGAGATCCGGAACATGTCGCTCGAGTGCGACCGGGTCGGCGGGATCAATCTCTCCCAGGGCGTCTGCGACACCGAGGTGCCCGAGGTCGTGCGGCGCGGCGCTCAGTCCGCGATGGACGAAGGCGTCAACAGCTACACGCGCTATGACGGCATCGACGAGATCCGTCACGCGATCGCCGGAAAGATGCGCTCGTACAACGGCGTCGAGTGCGATCCCGACAAGGAGGTCGTCGTCTCGGTCGGGTCGACCGGCGCGTTTTACTCTGCGTGTCTCGCGCTTCTCGATCCGGGGGACGAGGTCATCCTCTTCGAGCCCTTCTACGGCTATCACCTCAACACGCTGCTCGCGGTCGAGGTGACGCCGAAGTACGTGACGCTCACGCCGCCGGACTGGACCTTCGCCGCCGACGAGCTCGAGGCAGCGATCACACCGAAGACGAAAGCGGTGATGATCTGCACGCCTGCGAATCCTTCCGGCAAGGTCTGGACCGAGGAGGAGATCGGCGTCGTCGCAGAGGTCTCGGCGAAGCACGACCTCTTCGTCTTCACCGACGAGATCTACGAGTACTTTCTCTACGACGGCCGCCAGCACGTCAGCCCCGGTTCCTGTGAAGGCTTTGGCGATCGCTGCATCACGATGTCGGGCTACTCGAAGACGTTCAGCATCACGGGTTGGCGCATCGGGTACTCGGTAACGAACGAGCGCTGGTCGACGATGATCGGGTACATGAACGATCTGATCTACGTCTGCGCCCCGGCGCCGCTCCAAGCCGGCGTCGCAGCGGGCATCGACGCGCTCGGCGACGATTTTTACGCGGGGCTCATCACCGAGTACGCGAAGAAGCGCGATAAGATCTGCTCGGCGATCGATGACGCGGGAATGACGCCGTACGTTCCGCAGGGCGCGTACTACGTGCTTGCGGACGCGAGCGCTCTGCCGGGCGATTCGTCGAAAGCGAAGGCGATGCACCTTCTCGAGAAGACCGGCGTCGCGACGGTGCCCGGAGAGGCTTTCTACCGACCTTCTGAAGAGGGCTGCGCGGGTTCTGAAGAGGGCTGCGCGGGCGGCGCGGGGGGCGCGGGGGGGCAGATGCTCCGCTTCTGCTACGCCAAGGAGGACGCGGTCCTCGACGAAGCGTGCGAGAGGCTCGCGAAGCTGCGATGACGGAATCGACCGCGACCGCTACAGCAACGACCGAAGCCACCGACGACTTCTCTACCGTTACCGAGACGGTCGGCGACAAAATCACCGAGCAAGCGCTGACGATGATTCGGACGCGCTACGAATTCGCGGCCGAATACTCGAAGGACAAGGACGTCCTCGAGGCAGGCTGCGGCGTCGGTCAAGGACTCGGAATCCTCGGTCGCGACGCGCGTCGAGTCGTCGGCGGAGACTACACCGCGAGCCTCGTCGAGGATGCGAAGCGTCATTACGGTGATCGCTTCGAGGTCTCGCAGTTCGACGCGCAGGAGATGCCATTCGAGGATGACTCCTTCGACGTCGTGATCCTCTACGAGGCGATCTACTACCTGCCGGAGCCGAAACGCTTCCTCGTCGAGTCGCGTCGTGTCCTGCGCCCCGATGGCGTGCTCCTCATCTGCACGGCCAATTGCGCCGGATCCGACTTCCACCCGAGTTCGCACAGCTTGCGCTACTTCACGGCCGAGGAGCTCGATGAGATGATGCGAGCCGCGGGCTTCCACGTGAAGCTCTTCGGCGCTTTCTCGCGTGCAAAGGTCGGCCTCGTGCGCCGTGCGGTGTCGCTCCTCAAGCGCATCGCCGTGAAGCTCAACGTCATGCCGAAGACGATGAAGGGGAAGGAGCTCCTCAAGCGGCTCTTCCTCGGAAAGCTCGTCGAGGTGCCGGCGGAGGTGGACGAGTCGATGGGCTCGTACGAGCGGCCCGTCGAGCTCTCGTCGGAGTCGAACGCCGCGGACTACAAAGTCATCTACGCCCTCGGTCGTGTCCGCTAAGGGAGATTCGGAAAGCGACACGAACGAAGCGTGCGTTGGCGAAGCTGATCATCGGGCGACGAACGGCTCGCTACGGTTATCATTGAGCGTCGCTGGTCCGGCAAAGGACCCTGTAGAAGGAGAACACCGTGGCGCTGTTTCGAAAGAGAAAGACCTTGTCGAGCGTCTCGCGCACCTGCGGCTGAGCGGCGAAGGTCGATCCGACGGTCCTGTCGGATGCGTTGAGCGGGCTCGTGAACGCCGAACACCCGGACCTACTCGTCGGCTTCGAGACGGCCGACGACGCCGCCGTGTTTCGATTGAGCCCCGAGATGGCGGTCGTCACGACCGCGGACTACATCACTCCGGTGGTCGACGATCCCGTCTGGTTCGGTCGCGTCGCGGCGGCCAACTCGCTGTCGGACGTGTGGGCGATGGGCGGTCGCCCGGTCGTGGCGATCAACCTGGTGAACTTTCCATCGAAGATCCTCGACCCGGGCATCCTCCGTGAGATGTTGCAAGGCGGCGCGGAGAAGGTCACGGAGGCCGGGGCCGTTCTCGGAGGTGGGCACTCGGTGGACGATCCCGAGCCGAAGTACGGACTGGCCGTCACGGGTGTCGTCGATCCGCAGCGCGTGTTGACCAACGCCGGGGCTCGGCCGGAAGATGCTCTCGTGCTCACGAAGCCGCTCGGAAGCGGCGTGATCTTCAACGCGAATCGTGCGGGGAAGCTGAGTCCTTCGATGCTCGAGGAGACTCTGCCGGTCGTCGCGACGCTCAACAAGACCGCGCTCGAGGTCGCTCTCGGATACGACGTGCACGGACTGACCGACATCACCGGATTCGGTTTCGCCGGCCACGCTCTCGAGATGGCGATTCACTCGAAGGTCGACTTGCGCATCGCGTTCTCGTCGCTGCCGCTCTACCCGGGCGCTGTCGAGATGTACCGCGCCGGCGTCGGGACGGGCGGGAACGCCGGCAACCGCCAGCATTGCGACGGTCGCGTCGAAATCGTCGCGCCACTGAGCAGCGAGGAAGAGGAGATCCTCTTCGACCCCCAGACATCGGGTGGCCTACTGATCTCGCTTCCACAGGGTGAAGCAGGCGATCTTGTGCGAGACCTACACACGAAGGGAGTTCTCTGGGCCGCGAAGATCGGAGAGGCGGAGGCGGGCGAGGGAACGATGGTGATCGAGAACTGACACCGATCGTTCGGAGGTCAATCGGGCTGAAAGGTGGAGGACGCTGTCCCTCAGGGGGCTCAGGATTGACTCTGGAGTTTACTCGGGAGGCCCTTCGGCTCCTCTATCGAATCGGCGAGCTCACGTCAGGCGCTCACCGTTGATTCCGGTAGCGCCGCGAGCTCCTGACGAGCTCGTTCGTGCCAGTCGTCCTGCTTCTGCTCCTGAGCGGTTTCGCGAGACCGAAGTCGGTAGTTGGGTGGGTCGCTGTTTTCACAGCCCGTCCGAGGTCCCAGACTGGGCGCGGCACGACGTTCCGTGGGCGAGTCCAGTCGGAAAGATAGGCCTTTCCCGCCAACCGCGACTGCACCGAATTCACGTCATCGCCCGCGTTTACGCGCCAGTTGGATCCTGTGGGACCGAAAATGCCGAAGTGACTTCCATTCACCGTGACTCCTAAGGCGCTTCCCTTCGCGAGAAACACCTTTGCTGCGCCAAGCGGCTTGTCACTTGCCCCCACGGTCGCGATGCCGTCTTTTCCCTGGCCCCCAGAAAGCTGCCGACTGCCACCTTCGAAGGGCAGCGTTACTGAGCTTTCTGCCAGCCTTAGTCGCAGAGAGCCTTTGCCAAAGCAACTCCAGAACTCCAGTCGCACGCTGCCATTCCTGAAGTCCGCCATTTCACCGCGGGTCACATGAGCACGGCCATCGTGTCCCACGCCATCATCGCGCCGCTCTGCGGATAGCGGTCCATCGTGGATGGCGCAGTCGACCGCGTCGTTTCGTCGGTCGCCTTCATCTCGAGCGACGCCCACCCGACGACGGGAAAGCCTCTGATCAGTCCCGCTGACGGACGACGTCACTACGAGATCTTCCGTGGAGAGACACGCGACGCCGGCAAGACCTGGAAGTGGACTCTGATAACGCGCGACTCGAGCGAAGACAATCTCCGTCCGATCGTTCCGATTTGGCGACCGGGCCGAACGGTTCTCCTCTGGCTGCGGGGAAGCTACTCGACGTATCGAGACTACGATCTCGCCGTCGTCGCCCTCATCGAGGATTGATCGACCGCGTCACTCCTTCCAGTGCGCGATCTTCCAGAGGTAGAGGCTTGCGATACTGCGATAGGGCGACCAGAATTCGGCTCGCTCGACAATTTCGGCGTGGCTCATCTCGCGACCTTCGATTCGCTCCACGGCGTTGCGCAGCGCGAGGTCCCCGATGCTGAAGACGTCGATGCGGCCCGCGGCGAAGATCAGGAACATCTCGGCGCTCCAGACTCCGATGCCGGGCACTTCGGTGAGCGCGGCGACGATATCGTCGTTCGAGAGCTTCGAAAATCGTAGCTTTGCGAGCGGGCCGTCGTGAAACGCCTCGGCCAGCGCGCGGAGGTATTCCGCCTTCGCCTTCGAGAGGCCGCACGCCCAGAGCTGCTCGTCCGCGAGCTCGAGGAGCTGCAGAGGATCGGGCCGTTTGCGCGGAGAGAAGAGCTCGCAGAAGCGGCCGTGGATCGTGATCGCGGCCTGCGCCGCGAGCTGTTGCGAGCAGATCGTGCGGCAGAGCGTGCCGAAGTAGTGGCGCTGGCGCCGCATCGTCACGGTGCCGATGCGATCCATCCACACGCGAAAGGCAGGGTCCTTGCGCCGAAGTGCGCGGGTTCCCGACTTCAGCGACTCGGGGGTGAGAAGTTTCGGCGGGTCGGTCCTCGGCATGCGCGAGAGCTTACTCGATCGCGCGATAGATCCCGCGGTTGTTCTTGGCGAGGTCCTTGAGGAACTGCACGAAGGCCTCGACCTCCTCCGGCTTCGGTTGCGGCTTCGGGCCGGGGGGCAGTCCAGGTGCGCGGTGGGGCCATTCGCCGATGCCTTCGAAGCCGAAGCAGTTGATGCGGACCTGTCGGCTCGCGTTGAGATCCTTGACGCGCTTGAGGATCTTCTCGATCAGCCGGACCGAGTCCCTCGCGCCCCGCTTGACCGGCGCGCCGTCGGACAGGAGCACGATGGTGTCGACGCTGTGATCGGTGAACGCGAGCTCGAGCGCCTCGTCGGTATGCGTCGCGGGAATGCCTTTGAGATCCTGCACGAATTTGAGCGCCTTGCGCACCGTCGACTTGCTCGCCGTCTTGAGGCCCTTCTGCCACGGCGTCACACGATTGCCGAACGTGATGATGTTAAAGCGCGCTGTCCTCGGCAGCATCTTGAGCGCCTTCGCGAGCTGGATCTTCGCGCGTCGGAGTCGTCGACGGTACTCCACGACGTTGCCTCCCGAAAAT
>CAYZGY010000010.1:5962-27221 GCA_964478085.1 uncultured Planctomycetia bacterium | reverse complement strand
TTCGGAACGGAGTTGCCGAAGTCGTCGAAGCGATCGAGGGTCCAGACAACCTTCTTCGTTTTCGGCTCGATCTCGATCACGAGCGGGTTCTTCGGACCCGCGTGGCAGTTGCCGATGACGTAGTTGCCGTTCGGGAGAACCTCGAGTGTCGTCACCCAAGCGAGGGTGATATCCGGCAGCTCGTTCTGCTCGAGCTTCCAGACGATCTTTCCGGCCTTGTCGACTTCGAGAACACTGTGGCCGTTGCCGGTCGCGATCAGCGTGTTGCCATTCTTGAGTCGAACGGCCGAAAACGCGTGGTTACCCCAAGCGTTCGGGCCGTGGCCGCCGCGCCGCTTCTTTCCGAAGAGCGGCACCTTGAACTCCCAGACGACCTTGCCGGTTTTGTCGTACTCACGCACGGCGCCGTCGCCCTCGTGCGTCACGAGGTAATTGCCGTTCCCGACCTTTCGCGCGAGCCGCGTGTCGCGGTGGGGGTGAGGCTTGTCGATCTTGAGCTTGATCTCGTGGTGGATCTTGCCTTCGCGGTCGACCTCGATGATCCGCCCAGCGCCTGACTCGGCGATCATCACGTGTCCGTTCGCGAGCGGTTGGAACGCGTGAACCTCGATGCGCTTGCCCTTGTTGCCGTTCGCGGTCGAGCTGTCGTAGGACCAGATGACCTTCTTCGTCTTGCGATCGATCTCGACGACGCGGCGCATGTGCTGCTGCACCATCACATTACCGTTCTCGAGGACCCAGATGTCGTGGATGTCACCCCACTTCATCTCCCACTCGGTCTTGCCGTCTTTGTCGAGAATCGCGAGCTTGCCTTTGCCTTGGATCGCGATGCGATGTCCGGCGTCGAGCGATGCGGCGGGAGAAAGAAGCGAAAGGGCGACGAGCGCGATAGCGAGCGTTTGTTTCATGACCGACCTCCTGGGGCGTTTTCGATACCCCAGTCTAACCGAGGGGGCGTCGGGCGTTGTCATCTGGTTTTCGCGTTTCGAACGCGCGCGAACCACTTCTCGAACTTCCGCGCCATCTTTCGAACTCGATGCGGATGATCGGCAGCCACATCGCGTGTCTCAGTTCTGTCGCTCTCGAGGTCGTAGAGCTCCCACCGGGCCTTGGCAGCCTCCGATGGACGAAGCGAGTTGTGCGTGAAGTTGTCGATGCCGAGTCTCGAGCTCAGCGGTGAGCCGACGAGCTTCCACTTTCCTGTTCGCACGGCTCGACATTGCGAGAACTGCCAGTAGATCGCGTCGTAGCCTGGGCGCGACTTCCCTTGAAAGATCGGAACGAGGCTGTGGCCCTCGAGCGGGAGGATCTCGCGGCCGCCGTGCTCGGCGGGATATGTCGTGCCGGCAACCTCGAGGCACGTGGGGAGGATATCCATGATATGGGCGACCTCGTGCGAGACGTGCCCGCGGTTCTCGATCACGGCGGGCCAGTACGCGATGAGCGGCGAGGCGACACCGCCTTCGTGCAGCCACCATTTGAATTTTCGAAACGGCGTGTTGCTCGCGTTGGCCCAGCCGACGCCTTGCGTGCGATACGACTCGAGCGAACCGGGTGGGATGCCGCGTGCCGTGGTCGGAAACGCCGCATCGTCTTCGGCACACGCGCCGTTGTCCGAGAGGAAGAGGACGAGCGTGTTTTTATCGATGTCGAGCTTTCGAAGCTTCTCGAGGATCTTTCCGATCCCTTGATCCATGCGATCGATCATCGCGGCGTACACGGCCATGTGAAGGTCCCACGCGTCCTTCTCTCGATCGTCGAGATCGTCCCAGGCTTCGACCTCGCCGTCGCGTTTCGACAGGCCCCAGCTTTCGTCGATCAGCCCAGCATCGACGAGCCGCGTGTATCGCGACTCGCGAAGGCGGTCCCAGCCGAGCTTGTACTTGCCTCGATACTTCGCGATGTCTTCGGTGCGCGCGTGAATCGGGAAGTGCGGCGCGGAGTAGGGGAGGTAGAGGAAGAAGGGTCGGTCGTCCTTGCCGTATTCTTCGACGTACTCGATCGCGGCATCGGTGAACGCATCGGTCGCATAGAAATCCCGGTCCAACGGTGTGAACGGCTGGTAACGCTCGTGATCGCGTCCCCAGGCACGCTGCTCACCACGCTTCTTGCGTCCGGGCTCGCTCTCACCCTCGCGTCTCAATCCCGGGTTGAAGTAATTGCAGCAGCCATCGAGCAGCCCGAAGAAGCGATCGAAGCCGCTCTTGAGTGGTGTGGATGGCAGTCCGCCGCCACGCCCGATCATCAATGTGCGATAACCTGCGGCTCGGAGAACTTGTGGCAGATTGCGGTTTCTTCGGCCGTCGCCCGCGTCTCTCGTCTGCTGGGGATAGAGGCCCGTCAGGATCGAGGCGCGTGAGGGGGCGCACTTCGCGTTGTTGTAAAACTGCGAGAAGCGAAGCCCGCCGCGAGCGAGTCGATCGAGATTGGGCGTCGAGATTTCCGAACCGTAGCAGCCGAGGTCGGAGTAGCCGAGGTCGTCCGCGACGATGAGGACGATGTGCGGACGCTTCGCTGGGCCGGCACTCTCCGCCGAGATGCGTGGCGCGAAAGTGACCACGAGGACGAGGAGCAGCCAAGGCGTCGATGATATCGGACGGTTCATAGTCGTCGATGTTGCCGGAGGCTCGAGACCGAAACAAGAGGCAGGAGACTCGTCATGTCTGCCGATACTCCATCAACGGATAGGACATCTTGCAAAGCTTCTTGATGGGCGAAGGTTTCTGGGAATTCGAATGAAGGTTGCTGTTATCGGAGCGGGGCCGGCGGGATTGACGGCGGCATACAAGCTCGCGGCGGAGGGCGTCGACGTCGACGTGTTCGAGGCGTCGGGCGAGGTCGGCGGCATGTGCCGGACCTTCGAGCTCTGGGGGCACAAGGTCGACCTCGGTCCCCATCGATTCTACAGCAGCGACTCGCGTGTCAACGAGATCTGGCTCGACATCGTCGGCAACGACTACGCGATGGTCGATCGGCTGACGCGAATCTACTACAAGAACGAATTCTTTCCGTATCCGCTCAAGCCGTTCGAGACGCTTCGCAAGTTGGGCCTTTTCGATTCCGCGCTTTGCCTCGCGAGCTACGTCCGCGAGAAGATGAGGTCGACGACGACGGACGCCGAGACTTTCGAAAACTGGGTCGTCGGAAGATTCGGCCGTCGGCTCTTCGACATCTTCTTCAAGACGTACTCCGAGAAGCTCTGGGGCATCTCGTGCTCGGATCTCGACTCCGACTTCGCGGCGCAGCGCATCAAGAGGCTATCGCTTCTCGAGGCGATCAAGAGCTCGTTTCTCGGAAAGAAGAACGGTAAGCACAAGACGCTCGTCGATCGATTCGCGTATCCGCTCGGCGGCACGGGAATGGTGTACGAGCGCATGGCCGAGCGTGTCGAAAAGGACGGTGGCCGAATTCACCTGACGACTCCGATCGCCAGTGTCGTGCACGAGAACCGTACGGTCTGTGGCCTTCGCTTCCAGGATGGCCTCGAGGAGCGTTACGACCGTGTCATTTCGACGATGCCGCTGACGCTCATGGTGAAGAGCCTTGGCGAGATGAACCCCGAGGTCGAGCAGGCCATCGACGAGCTCACCTTCCGCAACACGGTCCTCGTCTATCTCAACGTCGATTCTGCCGAGCCGCTTTTCCCCGATCAGTGGGTTTACGTCCATTCGCCGCATCTTTCGATGGGGCGCATGACGAACTTCCGCAATTGGGTCCCGGAGCTCTACGGAGAGCAGAGGACGACCGTGATCGCTTGCGAGCTCTGGTGCGACTCGGACGATGCGACGTGGTTCGATGACGACGCTCGGCATATCGGAAACGTCAGCTCACAGCTCACGTCGACGGGACTTCTTCGCGGAGCGAAGATCCTCGACGGTCACGTCGTGCGAGTTCCGCGCTGTTATCCGGTGTACCGACGTGGCTACAAGGACTCGCTCGCGAAGATCGTCGAACACTTGAAGACCTTCACGGGTCTGACGGCGATCGGGCGCTACGGTTCGTTCAAGTACAACAATCAGGATCACAGCATCTTGATGGGGCTTCTCGCTGCTCGCGAGATCATCGATCAGACCGATCACGATCTTCAGTCGATCAACACCGACTACGAGTCCTACCAGGAGCAGTCGGTGATCACGGAGACCGGCCTGCAGACGGCGAGCGGAGAGCTTGTGACCGCGTAGACGCTCTCGGCAGATCGAGCTTGTCTCGCGCTTCGGAGAGCGACGAGAATAGTCTCTCGTTGTACGACACGTCTGCCATCGACACATCTGGCATCCTCGATGATCGCTCACGAGGAATATCGACACTACGGTATGCTCGGACGAGCCGTCGTTCGGACGCTCGTCTGTGGTCTCGGCGTTGCGGCGATGTTCGGCGTCGGGTGGGGTGTGATCTCCGACGATCCGGAGCGCCTAGGTGGCGTGCTTGCGCTCGTCGGGGGTGTGATCGGCGTCGCCTTGGGAGTCGCGTGGCCTCTCCCGGGGCTGTGCCTACGCGCCGAGATCGACGACGAGGAGATACGTCTCCACTACCGCTGGGACGGGATCGTTTCGATCCGATTGCGTGACGTGACGGCGGCGGCGGGAGTCCTCGGTTTCTCCTATCGCGAGCAAGGAGACATGATCGCGTGTACACGTGTCGTCCTGACGACCACGAGCGAAGGGCACTTCTTGCGATTTGATCACGGAGGACAACGAGCGGTGCGTGCGTCAGCTGACGAAGAGCTGTCCCGAGGCTGTCGCGACGACGCATCAAGGCGTCCGTCAGTGTGCCGGCTTGCTCGGAGGGGCAGATAACGAGCGCGTGGTTCGACATCGTGCGTGATCGTCTGGCGCGAGTCCTCTTCGCCGTGACGTATCGCGACGCTCGTGATCTCGCCTTCTTCGCAGTCGTAACGGTCCTCGCGGCAGTGGGAACCTACCAGCTGGCCGAGAGCGAACACGAGGGAGGCGACGCCGAGATGTGGGCGCAGCTTGCGATTTACGGTGCCGCGTGGATCGCGCTGGTCCTCTGCTCCGCGATGCTCGCAGGACGGAGATGGCTACAGAGCCGAAAGATTCTCCGCGAGCTCGAGCATGTCGAGCTCGAGGGAATAGCCGAGCCGCACGAGCTCACGCAGTTCGCACCTCTCTACGCGCCGACGCCGAAGCTTGGCAAGCTCTGCACCGTCCTCGCGCTCGTTTCGTTCTGGATCCCGATCATCGGGATTCTCCCGAGCCTCCTCGCCCAGTCTTGAGCTGGGGCGACGTCAGCGAGGACGGGAGATGCTTCGGTCAATCCTGGGATCGAAGCTCGTCGCGTAGAGCTTCGAGTTCTGCGAACGCTTCGAGGTCCTTTGGGCGGCCAGCGGCCCGTTTGACTTCGATGAGTCGCTCGAGTCCCAGGCATTTGCACGGACGGCCGAAGAGCTGAAGCTCGATCGAGTCCGGGAGAAGCTCGTCAAATCCACCACCGCCAATGATCTCGCCAAGCAGATCCAGCTCTCCGAGCGACGTCGTGAGCGTGAAATTCAGGCCGCGCTCGATGGTGTCCACGTCCCATCGAAACGGCAGTCCTGGGGGAGCACCACGGAGGTACGGGGTGTGAGGGGCAAGAGCGGTGACCAGACTGGTGTGATTCTCTGGCGTTCGCCGATACACGATGTCCAAGTCCAGCGTGAGGCGAGCTGACCCGTGTCCAGTCGCGGCCGCGCCTTCCACGACGATGAACTCGACCCCTGCATCGATCAGGACGCGAAGGAGGCCTTGAAAGTCGGTCATCGCTGCTGACGAGCCGCGCGGCCGGCACGTTGCAGCTCTTCCGCGAATCGGTGAAGCTCCATGAGACGAAGAAAACGTTCTTCGACACTTCGCTTGAGATTCTCGCGCAAGAGAGTTCGATCGACGTCCTTCTTGTACGCTTCGATCACCGGGTCGGGGGGAATCCGTGGGGGCGACTCGTCCATGGAGAGATCATAGCGCGTCGGTAGCGTCTCCGCGAGACTCAGGTCGGCATCGAGGATCATTCCGATCTCGCTATTCGCCGAGCAGCTTCCTCACCGTCGGCTCCATCGCCTCGGCCCAGGCCGCGTAGCCTTCGGCGCTCGGGTGGGTGCCGTCGGGCATGAACTCGCGGCGGAGCCTTCGGCCGTTGAGGAAGGTTTGGTTCATGTCGAGGAAGTGGACCTGGTCGCCGTCGCCGATGTCGGCGATGAGCTTGTTGACCTTCTCGTTGGTTTGACGTGCGCCGTCGGAGTCGTTGTCGCCTCGCGGGAAGATCGCGAGGACGAGGACTTTCGTCTCGGGGAGCTCGCGCCGGATCTTTTCGACGATCAGGCGGATGTCTCGAGCAGTGATTTCGGGTGGGCTCGAGAGGTGATTGTTCGTGCCGATCATCAGGACAGCGAGCTTCGGATCGATGCCGTCGATGTTGCCGTTCTCGAGGCGCCAGAGAATGTGCTCGGTTCGATCCCCGCTGATCGCCAGGTTCACGGCGCGTCGCGGGGCGTAGTACTTGTCCCAGGTCGGCCGGCCAGTGGTGTCGAACCAGTGGGTGATCGAGTCGCCGATGATCAGCATGCCGACGTCGCCCTTCTTGACGCGGGCGTTGAAGCTCTCGAAGCGATCGCTCCAGCGTCCCCAGCGTGGCGCCGGGCGTGACAGGATGAGCCGCTCGCCGTCGGTCATACGAAAGGTCGGTATGCTGACACGGTCGAACGTGACGGTCGTCGTGACCGCATCGAGTTTCGAGCATCCGGCGAGACCGACGTAGAAGGTCCCGGACATGTTGATCTTCTTCGTGCCCAGACGCCGCCAGCGGTCGCCGTCGCTCGAGATGTATCCCGTAAACTCGTTGCGGAAGCGAATCAGCCGGACCCAGTGCGGTTTCATGAGTCGAGTTCGAATGACGAACGGCTCGCCGAGCTCCCTCGCGCCGTCGATGGCAGTCTCGCCATCGGTCTCGCTGCGTGCCACCAGTCCGCCAGACCATTGAGGAAGAAGGAGCACCGACGCGTGCCGCGATCCGGGCTCGAGGCTCTCGCGCATCATGACGCCGAGCTTCGACCACTGCGAGCTCAAGGGGAGGACGATGCGTGCGGTGATCGTACCTTCACCTCGCATCGGCGCGTACGCGTAGTGAAACTCGTCCGCCTCGCCGCCGATGTCACGCCCTTCGGCCTCGATGCGAAACGTCTCTCCGTCGTACTCTGCGAAGCCGCACTTTCCGACGCTGCCGATGTCACGATTCGTGAAGGGGAGGGGAAGGCCCGCGCTTGAAGAAATCTCGGCTGATCGAGCGCTCTCTCCTACCTCGCTGCGTGCCGTGACGACGTAACGGTAGAGTTGTCCACGATTCACGGTGCGATCGACGTAGCTCGTCGTCGAGACGTCTTCAGCGAGTGTGCGAAACGTAGCGCCCGGCGAGTCGGCGCGTGCGACCGTGTAAGTCGTCGCGTCCACGGAGCTTTCCGGCTCGACCGAGCGAACCCACGAGAGTCGGATAGAGCCTTCGTCGCTTCGTGCGACGATTCCTGACGGCACGCCCGGAGCTCGCGTCGGCTTCCTCGGCTCGAGCGCGGGTCGCCGCCAGTGTGTGAGCGTCCCGAGGCCGATGTTGTCGTTCGAGAATCCCTCGGGGCGCTTCTTCGCGACGACCTGTGCGGAGTACGGCGCGGCGATCGCGCGTCGCTTCGTGTAGTGCTGATAGGGACGCTCGAAGATCTGCCAGAAGGAGCCGCGACTCACGGTCGAGATCTTGTCGTAGTTTTTGTGGCGACCTCCGAGACCGTACTTCCCCGTGCGGTCGAGGTGATGCTGGTACGGTACGTCCTCACCGAGACCGTACTTCGCGATGTACTCGTAGCCCGCGAGGAGGCGGTTGTCGTAGGCGCCGTAGAGGTCGACGCCTTGGTTCCAGGCCATCTCGGTTGCGTTCGCGAGAAGCCCGATGCCGAGCTGCGCGTAGTGTTGTGCGCGCGTCGTTTCCTGGCACTGGCCCGTCGGGTACACGATCGTGTTCGGGATGCTGCCGTTGCCGCAGCCTGCGACCGCGTATCGGATCGTCTCCTCGAAGAGCTCGCGGTCGCTCGAGTAGATCGCGATCGCGAGCTTCGTCTGAAGCGCGGCCGTCTCCCAGTTGCAGTTGGCGAAGTAGGCGTAGTGCTCGATGGTCGGGAGCCAAGCGTCGCGAAACGATTTTTCGCAACGTTGCGCTGCTTCCTCCGTCCACCCCGAGTCGGTGTGACGCAGAATCTCTGCTGCGTTGACGAACTTGATCCCCTGAAGGCCGGCCGCGAGGACGCCGTCGATGCCGATGACGCGCTCGAGCCGTGCGGACCACTCGTCGAGAATCTCGATCGCTTTTTTCGCGTGCTCTCTCTTACCCGTGATCGCCCACATCAGTGAGTTTTGATATGCAGCGTTACCGTCGTCTTGGGCCTGGCCCGTGCAGATGTTCGGCAATCGACCGAACTCGCGGCACGGTCCGCGTCGGTGGTAGTCGGCTTGCGCGAAGCGGCTTTTCTGAAGCTCGAGGAAGGCCGAGTAGATCGGCTCCTGCTTGTTCTCGACGGCGATCTTCATGCGCTCGAGATCCGAACGCGTGTGGAGTAGACCGGGATGGACAAATCCGTCATCCGCCGCGAGGGTCGTGATCGTGAGGAGCGAGGCGAGCGTGCAGAGGGCAGCAGTTCGAAGAGTCGGCATCGGATCGAGTCGGGGAACCTGGAAAAAGGTGATTCTACGATGACCGAGTTCCGGTAGCATCGCGAACGTGAATCAGGATATCCGAATCAGGAATCGATGGTCGACGCATCGCCGAGTCTCTTTCGCCGCTCCTTGTTGCTGATCGCGCTGTGTGCGACGCTCGCTCAGGCTCGCCAGATCCAGCACACGGATCTCGCATCACTCGCGTATGAGGCGAAGCATATCGTCGTCTGCAAGCGAGGTGAGAAGCGCGATCTCGGTCGTTACCGTTACGCGCAAAGCTACGAGATCAAGGAGTCGCTTCAAGGCTGCCTCGTCGTCGGGAAGACGATTACGCCGAAGGGCGGAAGGCCTCGAAAGCTGACGTCGAAGACGCTGCGCTTCGGGTCGTCACAGACGCGGACGGCATTCTTCGTCTGCGGCGACCCGCAGTACCTCGCCGAGAAGGCCGCGAGTCCGACGAGGCTCGATCCGAACTCCGAGGAGGCCGCGATCGGATTCATCAAGACGATCTCCAACCTGGCCGAATCGAAGTTGCCGAAGGCGATGGGCGGCGGCGCGGTCTCGCCGAAGATCGAAGGAATCATCGTTACGGGTGATCTCATCGACAGTCTCGACAAGCGCGGCGGGCACTACCCTGCCATGCAGCGCTTCGAGTGGCAGCGCTTCCTCGACGACTTCGGTCTCAACGGGAACGACGGCAAGATTCCGTTTCCGGTGCATGAGCTCCACGGCAATCACGACGGACCGCAGGGGGATACGTTCGTAGTGGAGGAGATCATCGCGCGCAATCGCACGCGCAGGAACATTCACAGAGTCTCCAAAAACGGCCTTCATTACTCGTGGCGTTGGGGGCCGATCCACTTCGTCAATCTCGGAATGTTTGTCGGCGAAGGCGAGAAGCGCCGCGAAGGGCACCACTACGCGGCTCGGAGCAGCCTCGAGTTCTTGCGTCGTGAACTGGCGACAAGCGTGAACGACAGCGGACGACCCGTCGTGCTCTCGCACCATCTGCATCTCGATGCGCCCGAATACGATTGGCCGAAGGAGGACCTCGAGGCGTACTGGAAGATTGTCGAGAAGTACAACGTCGTCGCGATCTTCAACGGTCACACGCACGGCTCACCGCCGCGAAAACGCGTCTGGAACGGCACGAAGGTTGGCCGTGATCTTGTCGGCGTCGACAACTACGATCCCGACGATGCCGCCGCCTCGAAGATCCACAAAGAAAAGCCCGTCGGCGTCGCGCACGGGTTCCTTTACGTCGAGCTGCTCGTGACCGACGGTGAGGACGAGGCGGACTTTGTCGTACGTTCCGCGCGGACGCGCGACAATTGGAAGACGTGGGAATGGCACCAGGTCTGGAAGAAGAAGGTGAGCCTCGGGGCTATGTCGACGTCCGACATCACGCCAACATCGAAATGACTCGTCCTTTGCTTATCCGTTCTCTCTTCGCGTGCGCTCTGGTTTTTTCTGTCCGGTCTGGCACGCAGGCTGCCGATCGTCCGAACGTGATCCTCATCGTCTGTGACGATCTCAACGACTACGTCGAAGGCTTCGGCGGGCATCCGCAAGCGCACACTCCGAATCTCGCTCGACTGAGCGCAGGAGGCGTGTCGTTTACGCAGGCGCACTGCAACATTCCGATTTGCGGTCCCTCGCGAGCGAGCCTCTTCACGGGAATCTATCCGCACCACTCGGGTTGCTACGGCTTTCAGCGTTGGGACAGCTACGAGGTCCTCCAATACTCGCGCACCTTGATGGATCACTTTCGCGCGAACGGTTACGAGACGTTCGGAACCGGGAAGCTGATGCATCACGTGAATCGCAAGGAGTGGATGCACTTCGAAAACGTCGCCGACTACGGCCCCTTCGCTTTCGACGGGAAAGAGCGCGTCGCTCACCCCGACGTGCCGGAGCCCTTTCGCGGCATCGGTACGATCGACGGGTCCTTCGGCCCGCTCGTCAATCTGACGAAGCGCACTTTCCCCGACGGAAAGAGCTACCGCTGGCGTACGGGCGGTTGGAATCGTGTGCGCGATCTCAGGGTCGACACCGAGACCGACCGCGAGCTCACCGCCGACGAGATCAACGGGAAGTGGGCAGCCCGCAAGCTCGAGGAGATCGCCCGGAAGCCCGACGGGAAACCGTTCTTTCTCGGTGTCGGATTCATCCGGCCGCACACCCCACTGATCGTTCCGCAGCGTTTCTTCGACCGCTTTCCGCTCGAGATGATCAAGCTCCCGGAGATCCAAGCGGGCGATGTCTCCGACACGCACGCGGCGTCCGTCCGCGGCGATCCGAAGAGGAAGGAGCCGAACGGTCCGCGCACGAACGACATGGGATCGCGGCTCTTCTCGGCGCTCGTCGCGTCGTACCCGACGCAGTCCGAGGCGCTGCGCCGCTTCATCCAGGCTTACCTCGCGAGCGTCGCCTCGGTGGACGAGCTCATCGGAGAGATTATCGACGTCGTCGATCGAACGGCGCTCCGAGAGAACACGATCATCATCGTGACGAGCGATCACGGATGGGGGATGGGCGAGAAGGACTACCTCTACAAGAACTCGCTTTGGCAAGAGAGCACGCGTGTGCCGCTCATCGTCCGTGCGCCGGGTCTCGCGAAGGCGGGAGCCATCTGCGAACGGCCGGTTTCGCTCATCGATCTCTACCCGACCTTGATCGATCTTTGCGATCTACGTGGAGATACGAAGAAGAACGCCAAGGGGCGCTCGCTCGACGGTCACAGCCTCGAGCCGCTTCTCGCCGATCCGGTCTCGGGCAAGTGGTCCGGTCCTGATGCGGCGCTCACGGCGCTCTACAAGTGGGCGAGGATCTTCGATCCCGCGAAACAGAGCTACTCGCTACGCGCGAAGAACTGGCGCTACATCCGCTACTCGAACGGCAAGGAGGAGCTCTACCACACGAAGGTCGACGCTCACGAGTGGAAGAACCTCGCGAGCGATCCCGCGCAGTCGAGTCGTCTCGTCGCGTTCCGCGAGAAGCTTCGGGACCGACTGCCGCCAGCCGGCCAGGTGCCGCCTCAGATGCCTCCCGCGCCGAAGTCGGAGGCGCCTCAGACGCAGAAGGAGAAGGACGCCGAGGCGTGGAAGAATCGCTTCTTCAAGAAGCACCCGGCTGCCGACGCGAATCGAGACGGCAAACTCTCGTGGTACGAGCTCAAGGTCTACCGCGAGAAGCTCTAGGCGCAGCGGAAGGCGCTCGAGCCGAACGCGAGCGATTCAAGAAGCGCGAGCGCACGAGAGATCCGGAATCCTATCGCGCTGCGTGCACCGCGCTCGAGACGATCGTCGGCTGACTCGACTCCGGATCGACGATCGTCTCCCAGGAGCCGGCGCTCTTCCAAGAGGTCCAGCGTAGGCCGTTCTCATCCGAGACGACCTGTACGATGCCGACGTTGTCCGGCTCGACGATCTGAGCGCCCACCTCGCGCAGTCGCTTCATGACGAAGTAGCAAGGTCGCGGGTAGAAGAGCGGGATGTCGAAGACCTCCGTTCCCTGAGCGATCGCGAGCTGCGGGCGCACCTCGGCGAGGAACTCGGCTTTTGACGATCCGATCGACGCGTGATGACCGAGCTTGAGCACGTGCGCGCGCAGCGCTTCTCCCTCGAGCTCGACGAGCTTGTCCTCTTCGCCGTGCTCCGCGTCACCCGTGAGGAGGATCCGGTGCGATCCGTGAACGAGACGCAGTACGATCGATCCTCGATTCTCATCGCCGAGCGGCTTGCGCGCCGCGTCGCGTCGCTCTTCGTCGGGTAGGAGCGTGTCGACATGCACCTCACCGCCGAATAGGTCGGTGAGGACGTCTCCCCGCGTCAGCGCCGATCGTGGAATCGCGAGCGCGTCGACCGCGGCGTCCATGTCGTCGAGTCGGAACGACTTCGTGATAATGCCGTTGTCGAAGAGACGATCGACTCGGACATCCTCGAGGACCTTCTCGATGCCGCCGAAGTGGTCGAGGTGAGGATGCGTCACGACGGCGACGTCGATCTTCTCGATCTGACGAGCGGCGACGTAGCGCGTAATCTCGTGGGCCTTCCAACCGACGCCCGCGTCGACGAGCATCGTCGAGCCGTTCGGAAACTCGACGAGCATCGCGTCGCCGAATCCCGTCGCAAAAAACGTCACGACGAGCGATCCATCCGTCCGCGTGCGCGCTTTCGCGAGGAAGCCGCGGACGTCACCGACCGAAGGAGCCGAGGAGCACCCGATCGACCCTGCGGCGACGAGGAGGCAAAGGAACCATGCGGGGAACGAGCCACAGCGAGGCCGCGTCGGGGCAACTAATGACGTACCGATCATCTACGATCTCCAGATGGCCCCGTCTTCCAGGCTTTACAGCTCGACAGGCTTTACAGCTCGACAGGCTTTACAGCTCGACAGGCTTTCCAGATCCGGCGCGCGATGCCTCGGGGACGAGTCCGTCAGCGCGTCCTATTCTCGACGCTCGCGGTCGCCCTGGAAAACATTTAATAGGTGCACGCCAGCCTCTCACCTTTCTTCCTGTTTCCAGGCGATACCGAGGTGCCGGCTCCGGGCGCGCTCGAGTGTGGGAGAGATCGCTTCGCTCGCCCGGGAGCACGTTTCGAGACGATTTGCCAGGAACCGGCAATCCTCACGTATTGTGACATCGTCGCGCTTCGCAGGTCGCGAGAGACCGAAGGACTCATAGTCCGCATCAATGGGGTCGACATTCTCGAGTTTCGAGTGCATCGTCCAGTTGGTCACGAATACGCCCTCAAAGAAGGAAGAATGCCATGAATCGCATTTCGACTGCCGCAAGTCTGAGCCTCTCCGTCGTCGCCGTGGTGCTCGCGGCACTCGCCTTTCTCGATTCGCGATCAAACTCGGCAGCGAGCGACAGTGGCTCGACGGTGGTGGGCGACGACTCGAACGAAACCATCGCGAAGCTCGAGCGCGATCTTGCCGACTTGACGGTCAAGTACAACGACCTCGTCTCGAAGGACACCGAGAAGAAGGCGTCCGCGAAGAAGTGGGCGGCGAAAAAGGCCTCGAAAACCGGGGCGAAGAGCGAGGGAATCGCAAGTGGCGGAGGAGAGAAACTCGAAGAGACCGTCGCCCTCTTGCGAGAGCGAGTGAACACGCTCGAGAGCGCCGAGAATATTCATCAACTCGCGCAGTCGGGCAAGAAACAGGCGACCACCAAGGAGTTGCACGGCTCGCTCGCCACTCTTCGTGACTCCGACGCGGATCCTGAAGATCGAGTCGCAGCGCTTCGAACCCTTCGCGGAATGCGAAAGCCGCACCACGAGGAATTCGCGGCGATGCTCGAGGAGCAAGAGCTCGGCGAGGCGGACCTCGGTTGGCCGATGATCGAGATCGCGCGGGATCCGAATCTCGAGCCCGAGCTGCGCGGTGAGGCGCTCAGGAATCTCCGCGGGATGGAGACGAAAGAGTTCCGCGAGCCACTTCTCGAGATCTTCAACAGCCAGGACGCTTCCGAAGTGCGCACGGGAGCCTTCGACGCGCTCGCGTGGCAAATGGGGGACACGACCGTCCGCAATACGCTTCGGGAAGCTGCGAACGACACGCAGTATCCCGACGTGCAGGCACGTGCGACTCGGCTGATGCCGAAGATCGAGTGGTTGGACCGTCGAGACCAGGAGCGCGCCGCGACATCGGCTTCGGGTACTGCTACTGCTACTGATTCGGCCGTCCGAAAGGAGTAGGCGTCGGGGGTGTTCGGGTACCGATCGGCGAGGCAGGGATTCAACCACCGTTCTGAGCGGAATTACCCGACGTTCTGATGTAAGGTCGTTCTTGCTATGAACACCGCAAGAACTGCTATCGTTCTGGGTTTGAGCTTGGCGTTCGGGTCGGGAGTCGGCATCGGCTTCATCGTCGCTGGAGGCGGCGCTGGCGAGACGATCGTCTATCTCGAGCGGGACCCTGCTCCAGACGAGAGCGATCAGGCGGAGACTCGCGTCGGAGACGGCGAACGCGAGGGCGGGCGTCGACGGGGGGCGGTTCGTCGCCGTTCACGAGAAGCGCGCAAGGACGATTCCGGTCGTGAGGGGGAGAGGCGCGACGACGAGAAGCGCGACAACTTCGAGTTCGCCGAAGTGCGCGAAAAGCTCGAAGCGGCCATCGCCTCCGGAGACTTCAATGCGGCTCGTCACGCTCTTCACCGAATGCGCATCGACCCGGATGCGAAGCTGACCGACGAGGAGATCGCCGCGTGGACCGCGACGCTCGACAACGCGCCGCTTGACCTCATGCACGAGATGGCGCGTTTCCTCGCACGTTCGGGTGGTGCCGAAGGGGCCGCTCTTGTCGCCGAGTGGGTAAGTACTGCGGACGTCCCGATGGACTTTCTCCATCGAGCGATTCACGGCTTGGCGGATGTCCCGCCCGACCAGCGCGGCGAGATCGCTCCCGTCCTCGAAGAGCTGATGGTGAGCGGTCTCAATCGCGACTTGCTCCGATCGACCGCGCATGCGTACGGGCGACTCCACATCGACGAGCAATCGAACAAGGACGACGGCTTCAACGCCTTGATGGGTCTCGTGAAGAATCGTCCCGAGATCGATCGCCTCGCGCTTCTCGAGGCGACGCGCGAGTTCGGCACGTCCGAGAACGTCGGTACGATGCTCGAGCTCCTCGGTGACGGGTCGGATTGGAGCCGACGAGAGTCACAGGCCATTCTCAACTCGATGGGAGCGATCGCCGCTCGCACCGGCTCGGGAGAGGCCTTGCTCGAGCTGCTCAAGAATCCTCCGGAGTCGATCGGTCGCGCACAGATCGCCCGAATGTTCGGCGACTCGGTACACCATCTCGGCCCTGAGCTGCTCAAGGAGGCGATCGGCGCTGCGAAGGGGGATCCGCGCGCGCAGGAGATGATCGCGCGTGGTCTGGCGCGTTCGGGGCGACAGGGCTTCGAGGCACTTCTCGAGGCGAGCCGCGATGCCGAGTACGGTCTCGAGCCGATGCGCTTCGCGCGCGCGCTCGAGGAAAGCGGTCGTGAAGCTGTCCCGACGATGATGGAGATGCTCAGCAACCATGAGCGCCATCACGTCGTCGAGCCCCTCGCTCGGGCGATTCTCGAGCACGGTGGCGCCAAGGATGTCGCCGGCCTCGTCGATCAGATCGGCGGCGACGGTGGTATCGAGCGTCGGCGTGGCATCGCGCAGGCTCTCGGCGATTCGTGGGCCAAGGTCGACTCGAGCCGACTTCTCGACCTGCTCGCCGGCGCGCAGGATCACGGCGTCATGGAAGGTCTCTCGCGCGCTCTCATCCGATCGGGAAACCCGAACGCGGTCTTGCCGAGATTGCAGGAAATCCGCGCCGGGCAAGCGAACGAGCATGTGCGCGGCATGCTCGATCACGCCATTCGACGTCTCTCGGAGCAGGCGCGAGCGCAGCAGGAACGATAACACGAACTCTCGGAGCCGACGTGAGCGACTTACCGATCGACCTCCGCCACGGTGAGCTCGTCGATATCCGTGGGGCGCCGTTGCGCCACGGTGATTTGACGTTCGTTCCCGCGATGATCGAGCTCGATCACGGACCTCCGGGCACGTTTTTTTCACGGCGCCTTCGATTTTCTCGAGTGGTGCGAGAACGCGGGGCGCGAGGTCCCGCGCATCGTGCGCGGCAAAGAGAACGCCGTCTGGATCGTCGGTCGCATCCTTTTCGCGTTTCGTCTCGTGCACGAGCCCGGAGCGCAGCGGTCGGAGAAGTCGTGCATGGATCAGGCCTTCGTGGCGATTCTGCATGAAGAGGAGAATCTGACAATTCCCTTCGATGTCAGCGACATCTACGGCCGCGCCGGACTTTGGTTCAGCACGAACGACGGACCGAGTGCTGCGACTCAAAAGGCGATCGCAGACGCGTTCTACGATTTCCTTCTCGACGAGCCGCTCAACGTCGTCGACTACGAGGATCGTTTCTATCACGACGCAGGTGGGTCGATGGTCGAGTTCGGCAACGAGCGTGGCGAGCCCTACATGGATTTCTAGGTCGTCGAATGTCAGATCTTCGTGTTCCGGATAGGTGTCGCGAGCAGTTTCGCGAAGAGGGCTACTTCCTTCTCGAGAACGCGATCTCGGAAGAGCACCTCCAGATTCTCCGAGACTCGTGCGATTGTCTCATCGGCCTGATGCACGAAGAGATGGATCGAGTCGGCACGGATCACATCCACATCAGTCATCGTGGGAAGCGGTACCACATCGCGAAGCGTTTCGCCGAGGCGCCGCGACTCTCCGAGTACGTCTTCAGCGATCTCATGGCCGAAATTTGCCGGGCGACGATTGGCGAGGACGCTTGGCTCTTCTACGATCAGTACGTCGTCAAATGCGCCGAGAAGGGCATCTCGTTTTCGTGGCACCAGGATTCGGGCTATCTCGGATTTCCCCACACTCCGTACGTGACGGTCTGGGCTGCGGTGGACGACGTGTCGATCGAGAACGGAACAGCGTACGTGCTGCCGTTTTCGACGGTCGGGATTCGAACGCTCGTCGAGCACGTGCACGATCCCGAGACGGGGGACAAGGTCGGATACTTCGGTAAGGAGCTCGGAGTGCCGATCGTCGTGCCGGCGGGAAGTCTTGCCGTGTTCTCGTCGCTCAGCTTTCACCGGAGCGGTCCGAACACGACCGAGCGAATGCGTCGTGCCTACGTGACGCAGTACTCACCGACCCCGATCGTCAAGCCCGACGGCAGCGGTCTTCTCCATCTCGCCGTGCCCTTCTTGCGCGAAGGGGAGCGCATCGACGAAGATCAGGACTCTTAGTCCCGTCCGAAGAAACGAAGAGCAAACTGACGAGATGACCTACCACGCAACCCAGACGCGACGAGATCTTTGCAAGCGCATGGCAGGAGGCGTCGCGGCCGCTACGCTTGCGCCCGCGCCTCGACTCTTTGCCGACGAAGCGAAGAAGAGCGCATTCCGATTCGACTACATCCTCGCGTCGTGCATGTATGGCACGACGAAGCTCGCCGAGATCCTTCCTGAGGTGAAGAAGATCGGCGCGACACACATCGACATCTGGCCGCGCGTTCACGGAAACCAACGTGAGCAGGTCGCGGAGATGGGAGTCGACCGATTCGCCGAGCTGCTCGCCGAGAACGACGTGAAGCTCGGGATGTTCACGCAGTACAAGCTCGGTCCGTTTCGCCTGCAGGGCGAGATGGAGATCGTCAAGAAGCTCGGTGGACGTCTCTTGATCGCCGGATCGACGAAGCAGAGCGGCAAAGACATCCGTGGGCAAGTGAAGGCCTTCGTCGAGAAGATGCGCCCGCATATCGCCGCGGCGGAAAAGCACGGCCTGACGATCGGCATCGAGAATCATGGAGGCGCGCTGATCAAGTCGCCCGATTCGATGCGTTGGCTCGTCGAGTTTGCGAAGTCGAAGCACATCGGTATCGCACTTGCACCGTACCACCTGCCGTCCGACCCGAAGCTCCTGGCGAAGCTCATCGAGGATCTCGGACCGGGTCTCGCCCACTTCTATGCCTGGGAGCACGGCATGGGCTGTTCGAAGAAGCTCCCGAAGGAGCAAGAGCTCATGCAGATGCCGGGTCGCGGCAAGCTCGACTTCAAGCCTGTGGTCGCGGCGCTCAAAAAGATCGACTACAAGCTTTGGACGGAGATCTTCATGCACCCCGTGCCGCGCGGGATTCCGATCCTCGAGAAGACGATTTCGGTGACTGCCGAGATCAATCGTTCGCGGAAATACCTGGAGTCGCTCACGTGAGAATCTCGAAGACGCCGTTTTCTGTCACCTTTCTCTGCACGCTCTGTATCACGATCTCGTCTGCGAACGCTGAGGAGAACGATCCGAAGAAGGCGCTGCCGGGCACGGATCTCCTGACGATCGAGGGCGACGTTGCGAGTCATTTCGTCGCGGGTGTCGATCGATTCCTTCTTCGTGAGATCGACGCATCGGTGGCGAAGCGCGCGAGCTTTTGGAATCGTGACCTCTCGAGCGCCGAGGCGTACGAGAAGTCCGTCGCGAAGAATCGAGCGCGACTCACGCACATTCTCGGCGTGCGTGACGCCAGGCCGTCGTCGAGCGAGCTGCAGTTCGTCTCGCCGTCGGCTTCGGGCGGCGTGATCGCCGAAACCCCGACGTACGAGGTGAGGGCCGTTCGCTGGCGGGCCTTTGGCCGCGTGCATGGTGAGGGGCTGATGATCTCGCCGCGAGGCGATCGTGCGGCGCGCGGAGATATCGTCGCGATTCCCGACGCGGGTCAAACTCCGGAGATGCTGTGCGGACTCGTCGACGGGATTCCCGAGGCGCAACAGTTCGCTCGTATGCTGGCGAACCGCGGCTTTCGCGTGCTCGTCCCGACGCTCATCGATCGCACGATCGTGCGAAGCACTCTGACGAACCGCGAGTTTCTCTATCGATCGGCATTCGAGCTCGGTCGGCATATCATCGGCTACGAGGTCCAGAAGGTCCTCGCGGGTGTCGACTACTTCGTCGAGAATCGGAAGCCTGGAGCAAGTCATTCGAAGATCGGTGTCATCGGCTACGGCGAAGGTGGGCTGCTGGCGCTCTATGCGGGTGCGATCGACACGCGCATCGACTCGGTCTGCACGAGCGGGTTCTTCGGACCCCGTGAGGCCGTCTGGAAGGAGCCGATCGAGCGCAACGTCTTCGGCCTTCTCGAGCAGTTTGGCGACGCCGAGGTCGCGACTCTCGTCTATCCAAGAAATCTCGTCGTCGAGATGTCGACTCTTCCCGCTGTCAGTTACGCTCCTGGAAAGCGTGGCGGTCCTGGGGCGCTGACGACGCCTTCCCGCGAAACTGTCGAGGCGGAGTGGAAGCGTGCTCAGGATTTCGTGAAGGGGTCGAAGGTCGAATGGCCGGCGAAACTCGTCTTCGGAGACTTCGGCTCGAGCGCAGCGCTCGTCGCGTTCGTCGGAAGGGTCGATTGGGTGGATGCCCCGCTGAAGGTCGTGGGCAAGCTCGTCGATGCGAAGGCCCGTCACAAACGTCAGCTCGAGGAACTCGACGCGCACAATCAGCGCCTTCTCGCGGACAGCCCCTACGTGCGACGCGAGTTCATGAAGAAGCTCGACACGAGCTCGGTCGAGAAGTACGAAGCCTCGGTCGAGTGGTATCGAAAGTTCTTCTACGACGAGGTCATCGGGCGGTTCGAGCGACCGCTTCTGCCGCCGAAGCCCAAGACGCGACAGACCTACAGCGGGGAAGGGTGGACGGGCTACGAGGTCGTGCTCGACGTCTTCCCGGATGTGATCGCCTACGGAATCCTGCTGGTCCCCGCTGGCATCAAGAACGGCGAGCGACGTCCCGTCGTCGTCTGCCAGCACGGTCTCGAGGGTCGCCCGCAGGACGTCATCGGGAAACCGAGCTACCACTACTACAAGGCCTTCGCAGCCAAGCTGGCGCAGCGCGGATTCGTGACCTTCGCGCCGCAGAACCTCTACATCTTCCGCGATCGCTTCCGCACGCTGCAGCGAAAGGCGAACCCGATCAAGAAGTCGCTGTTCTCGGTGATCGTGCCGCAACACCAGCAGATCGTCGACTGGATGCAGACGCTTCCCTTCGTCGATCCGGAGCGTATCGGCTTCTACGGTCTCTCGTACGGCGGCAAGACCGCGATGCGTGTGCCTCCGCTCGTCAAGGACTACAAGTTCTCGATCTGCTCGGCCGACTTCAACGAGTGGGTTTGGAAGAACGCGTCGACGCGCGCGCGATACAGCTACGTCTGGACGGGCGAGTACGAGATCTTCGAGTTCGATCTCGGCAGCACGTTCAACTACGCCGAGATGGCTGCGCTCATCGCGCCGAGACCCTTCATGGTCGAGCGAGGGCACTTCGACGGAGTCGCGCCCGACGAAACAGTCGGCTACGAGTTCGCCAAGGTGCGTAACCTCTACGCCGCACGACTGAAGATTCCTGAGCGTTGCGAGATCGAGTGGTTCGACGGTCCTCACACGATCAACGCCAAGGCGACCTTCGACTTTTGCCACCGACACCTCGATTGGCCCGTGCCGAAGAAGTAGGGAACGATCGGAGCCGATCAGATGAAATCGAGCGCGCAGAGGTGGTCGAAGAACGCTCGTTGATTGTGCTCGGGGTCGGAGGAGAAGAGCTTCTTGAGCGCCGAGTAGGCCGCGAGGAGCTTTTGGTGACAGCCCTGGATAGCGCTGTGCTCGCGGATTCTTTTCCCGGGCGCATGGGGGAAGTCTTGGCCCGAGGTGAGCGCGTCGTGCCAGCTTTCAAAGTACTCGCGCTGGTGCTCGATCGCCTCGGAGATGTTGCGGTGGGCCTCTCCGAGAGTGTCAGGAATCTCGAGCGCCTCGAGGGACGCTACGATCGAATCATGACGCTCGCGGTACTCATCGAGGCCGATGCGTCCTCGGTAGAGCTTTCGACTCACCTCGATGCGTTCGACCATCGCGCGATCGACGATCGAGAAGAGGCGCTCGCAGTAGACCTGCTCGCGGCGGCCCATTCTGGATCGATTGAGGTCGAAGCGTGTTCGACGATGGGGCATCGTCGCGGAAGCGTATTGCGGGGGGATTTGGGGGTTTTATCCGAGGGCCCAGGGGAAGATAGGGGGGG
>CAYZGY010000010.1:0-5952 GCA_964478085.1 uncultured Planctomycetia bacterium | reverse complement strand
GTCGCGTAAGCTTCTTCCGTCGTCATTGGTGAGCTTTCTCCGAGGACGTCGGGAATCATCGGGAGGAGCGTCTTGTAGAGATCGTCCACGGGCTTGTGTCCCGTCGAGTCCGACCGCAGGACGAAGTCGCGCCCGACGAGCTGGAAGCCGGGAATGAGGCGGAAGGTCTCGTCGCATTGGAGCGCCTTCGTTCCGACGAGGACGACACGGTTCGCTGCCTTCGACGTGAAGTGATCCTCCCAGCGCGCGGCGTCTTCCGGCGTCGGAACTCCCATGGACTTGTCGTAGAAGAGGATCTGGACGAGAACGATGTCGGGGTCGGAGAGGGTGGCGCCCGGAGCGAATCGTGGCAGAAGTCGCTCGATCGACGGGAGTCGCGGTTGTGGCGACGTGCCTTCGAACGCTCCTCGTTCGTGACCCCCCGCGAACGCGACGCAGCCCTTGCATGACATCCCGATCGGCTCGATCAGGAGGACCTTGCCGCGAAACTGCTCGAGCGAGACGAGCTCGCCATGTCGGTTCTCGAGGACGAGTGCCGGGTACGGCTCGCCGACCTTCGGTGGCCACGCCAGATCCCGGTGGAAGAGCTCCTGCAAGTCGGGTCCCGAAACGGCGTCGACGAGCTTTGTGCGCATGTCGGGAAAGAGGAGCCACGCCGCGACCGCGAGACCGAGCAGCGCAGCAAAGCCGTAGAGCTTTCTAGTCTTCGAGACGCCAGCGGGGGCCGAGTCCATGCGAAGATCTCCAGCGTTTCGCAAAAGGGATAGTTCGTTATCGCCTCTTGCGGAGGGGAGCCTTGGGCCGAACGAGCCGTTTTCGGTTTATCACTCCATCGAGGTCGGGCATGAGGACCCGAAGAGAGACGAGAGAGGCAGATTTGACCAGCGGACAGATGGGAGCATTCCGTTGGCTCCGAAACGATCGAAGCGCGTTCCGATCTCAGTGGCGTTTCTGCGACTTCACTGGGCCGACAAGAACTCCGCGAAGGTCTTTCACAACGTCAATCTCGCCCCTCCCGCGGTTGGTCTGAGGACTACCGCATCCCCGACCTCGTGATCCTCCTTCCGAATACGGCGGCCGTACGAAAGGACACCCATTTCGAGGGCCCACCGGACGTTGTCGTCGAGATCCGTTCGCCGGAGGACGAATCGCTCGACGAGCTTCCGTTCTACGCGCGGCTCGGCGTGCCCGAGGTTTGGATCATCGACCGCGATTCGAAAGTGCCGACGATCTACTCACTATCGGGTGGCGACTACGAATCGCGCACCGCGGACCAGGAATCGTGGATTCGCAGCGAGGTCACCGGAATCGAGCTACGCCCAAGGAAGACCGAGGGGCCCGAAGCTCGTGAGAAGCTGTCGATTCGACTCGCGAACGACGATTCGACCCGGCAAGACCTGCCGACGTCCTGATTCGTCGGTCGCAGTCAGACCCTACATTTTTGTCGTCTCCCTGACAAAACTGTGGCATGCGGCGTGGCTTGTGGGTCGTGAGGGTTCGGTGAGAATCTCACAAGATGTTCTATATTAGTGAGATACGGATTGTTTGTGCGCTGCCCATCCTGGAGGCACAGCCCTTGCTCCTTCGCAGGGCATGATTCCTCCCGCATCCACGGACACGGCCGAAATGACGCCAACCGAGCGCCCGGTTCTCTCGAGGCTCAAGGAGCTCGAGCCGGGCGCCGAGTGTCGTGAGGCGTTGTCCGTACCCGCGCTTCGCGAGGGCGAGCAGTTCCGATTCCACTTCGACATGACGAGGTGCATCGGCTGTCGCTGTTGCGAGGTCGCCTGCAACGAACAGAACAACAATCCTCCCGAGGTCAATTGGCGTCGCGTCGGTGAGATCGAAGGCGGCGTCTATCCCAACGTCGCTCGACTGCACGTCTCGATGGCGTGCAATCACTGCATCGAGCCGACGTGTCTCGAAGGTTGCCCCGTCGACGCGTACACGAAGCTGAGGAACGGTGTCGTCGATCACGACGCGGAGACTTGCATCGGTTGCCAGTACTGCACGTGGAGCTGTCCCTACGGCGTGCCGCAGTTTCACGCCGAGCGACGCGTCGTCACGAAGTGCAACATGTGCGTCGATCGGCTCGCCGATGGGGACCTCCCGGCGTGCGTCAACGCGTGCCCGACGTCGGCGATCGAGATCGAGGCAGTCAACGTCGGGGAGTGGCGGACGAAGATCGAAAGCGCCGACGCGCCCGGTGTGCCGCCCGCCGACTTGACGCTGTCGACGACACGCATCACGCTTCCCGAAGATCTGCCGGCGACGATGGGCGAGATTTCCGAGCGCGAGCTCACGCCCGAGCACGCGCACTGGTCGCTCGTCTTCTTTCTCGTCCTCAGTCAGTGGAGCGTCGGGCTCTTCGCGGCGCTGCCGATCTTCGCAGGGCTGACCGGTGAGAGCTGGAGCGGCTTCACGCTCGCGGCGAGCGCGTTCGTCATCGGAATCGTTTCGCTTCACACGGCGCTTTTCCACCTCGGTCGGCCTGTCCACGCCGTGCGAGCGATGAAGGCGTGGCGCCACAGTTGGCTCAGTCGAGAGGTCATCGCCTTCGCTATCTTTGGGGCTTTCGGTGTCGCCCCGTCGATCGCGGCACTCTTCGATCGTGGGGTAGAGTTCGTCGCGAGCTCGACCGTGTGCGCACTGCTCGGCGCGATCGGCATCTGGTGCAGTGTCGGGATCTACCGGATCCCGGCACGTCCCGCGTGGGATAGCCGGCGAACGCCGATTCAGTTCTTCGCGACGACGCTTCTCCTCGGTGCGGTCAGCGCGATCTTCGTGATCCACCTACTCGGCGCGCAGCAGTTTCACGCCGCGACTCTGTGGACTCTCGCGGCCATCGCCGGCGGATCCGCGCTCGCGCAGCTCTTCTCGTCCTTGCAGCTCGTCTTTCACGGGCTCGGTGCGAGCGACTCTCCCGTCCGCGGCGCGGCCCTTCTCCTGACACGACGCTTCTCGAAGCTCTTCTGGTTGCGAAGCACGATCCTTTGCGCCGTCGTCGGGCTCGTCCTCGTCGCCGAGTCGCTCGCCGGTTCGACGGCGGGCGTCGTCCTGTCGTCGACGGCGTTCGGCCTCGCGCTCCTCGGAGAGCTCATCGGGCGCTACCTCTTCTTCGTCACCGTCGTGCCACGCAACATGCCGGGCGGTTTCTTCTCGGCGGGAGGTTCGCATGCTTGAGAACCGCCTCGTGCGACACCTCGCCGACCTGCTCGGTCTCGACACGCACGCCAAGAAGTACGCGCACGCTCACGACGAGCGCTTCGGCTCGATGGCCGAGGCCAAGATTCCCGGGACGTGGGTCAAGACGACCTGTGGCTACTGCTCGGTCGGTTGCGGCATGATGATCGGCGTTCGCGACGGCGAGGCGATCTCGGTGAAGGGCGATCCCGATCACCCGGTCAACGACGGCAAGCTCTGCCCGAAGGGGCTCTGCGAGCACGAGTCGATTCGCGCCGACGGTCGCGCGCTCTACCCGATGCGCCGTGCGTGGCCCGGATTCAAGCGGATGACGTGGGATGGCGCGATCGATCTCTTCGTCGAGCGTGTCGGGGAGATCCAGTCGAAGCACGGTCCCGACAGCTTCGGCATCCTCTCGACCGGGCAGATGGTCACCGAGGAGTTCTACGCTCTCGGGAAGCTCGCGCAGCTCGGCATCGGAACGCGTCACTACGACGGAAACACGACACTCTGCATGGCGAGCGCCGTCGCGGGCTACAAGCGCAGCTTCGGGAGTGACGGGCCGCCCGGTTCGTACGAAGACTTCGACACGGCCGACACGATCGTCCTCATCGGCGCGAACATCGCCGACAACCACCCGATTCTCGCGTACCGACTCTTCAAGAACAAAGATCGCCCGGGCGGCGCCAAGGTCGTCGCGATAGATCCGCGTGCGACGAAGACGGCGATGCAAGCCGACCTTTTCCTGCCGATTCGTCCGCGCTCCGACGTCTACCTCCTCAACGGGGTCGCTCACCTGATCATCAAGGAAGGTTGGGTCGACGAAGGCTTCGTCCGCGACCACACGAGCGGCTACGAGGAGCTCCGCGCGCACCTCGAAAAGTACACGCTCGATTACGTCGCCAAGGTGACTCGCCTTCGCGAAGGACAGATCTACGAGCTCGCTCACGCGATCGGGACGGGTGGCCGCACGCTCTTCGCGTGGACGATGGGCGTCAATCACTCGACACAGGGCACAGAGACGGTCAACTGCATCAACAACATCGCGCTCCTCACGGGAAACGTCGGCAAGGTCGGCGGCTCGCCGTTTTCGATTACGGGGCAGTGCAACGCGATGGGGACGCGTGAGACGGGCTTCACCTCGTCGCTTCCGGGCTACCGCCAGTTCGAGTCGGAAGAAGACCGCCGGGAGCTCGCCGAGCTTTGGAACATCGGCGAGTCGAAGATCCCGAGGTCCCGCGGCTACGCCTATCCCGACATCATTCAGGCGATCGAAGACGGGGAGATCCGCGGGCTCTGGGTCGTCGCGACGAACCCTCTCGTCTCGTATCCCGATCAGAAGAAGATCCGCGCGGCCTTCGCGAAGCTCGACTTCCTCGTCGTGCAGGACGGCTTTCATCCGACGCCGACGACCGAGGTCGCCGACCTCGTCCTTCCCGCGGCGATCTGGGGAGAGAAGGAGGGGACGTACACGAACTCCGAACGTCGCGTTTCGAAAGTCAACGCCGCTGTTGAGCCACCGGGCGAGGCGCGGACCGATTTCCGCATCTTTCTCGACATCGCGAAGCGACTCGACGTCGACCGCGAGATCTTCCCGGGCTGGCACGGTCCGAAGGATGCGTTCGAGGAATGGCGCCGTGTCTCGAAGGGGCGACTCTGCGACTACTCCGGTATCACCTACGATCGTCTCGCTGAAGGGCCGATGTGTTGGCCGTCGACCGAGGAAGATCCGTACGGCGGCTCGCGCCTCTACCGCGACGGCAAGTTCGAGACGAACGACGGTCGCGCGAAGCTCTTCTGCGTGCAGTCGGAGCTGCCGCCCGAAGAGCCCGACTCCGAATACCCGTTCCTCCTCAACACCGGCCGTACGGTCGAGCATTGGCACACACGCACGAAGACGGGAAAGATCCCGATCCTCGAGAAGAACGCTCCCGACGCGTGGATCGAGATCAATCCCCGCGATGCGAAGCGCCTCGGCATCGCGAATCGTGAGCCCGTCAGCGTCAAGAGCCGCCGAGGCAAGATCGATCGCGTGCGTGCGCGCGTCACCGAAATCGTCGGCCCCGGCCAGGTCTTTATTCCCTTCCACTTCGTCGAGACGTGCGCAAACAACCTCACGCTCGACGACGCTTGTCCGATTTCGCGCGAGCCCAACTTCAAGCAGTGCGCCGTTCGGATCGAGAAGCTGCGTTTTTGATCGTGTCGAACATCATGAGCTCCAGAACTACCTCGAGTCCCAAGAAGATCGTCGTCATCGGTAACGGTATGGTCGGTCACCGCTTCTGCGAGCGGCTGATCGAGTTCGATGCGGCGAACGAGTTTCAGATCGTCACGTTTTGCGAGGAGCCGCGCGTCGCGTACGACCGAGTCGGCCTGACGAAATACTTCGAGCACCGCGACGCCGAGAAGCTCGGGTTGACGACGCTCGAGTGGTATCGCGAAAACGGCATCGAGATTCACGTCGGTGAGCGGGCCGAGTCGATCGACCGCGAGCGAAAGGAGATCCGCTCGACGACGGGACGAATCGTGCCGTACGACTACGCGGTTCTCGCTACGGGGTCGTCACCCTTCGTGCCGCCGATTCCCGGCGTCGACAAGAAGGGAGTCTTCGTCTATCGCACGATCGAGGATCTCGAGTCGATCATCGAGTTCGGTGGAAATACCAAAACGGCTGCGGTCATCGGCGGCGGGCTGCTCGGTCTCGAGGCGGCGAAGGCGGCGTTCGACCTTGGGCTCGAGACGCACGTGGTCGAGTTCGCAACGAGGCTG